>WFNC01000321.1 GCA_015488785.1 Flavobacteriales bacterium
ATAGACATATATCGAGTAGATAGAATCTCCTGAAAAATCGAGCACTTCTTTTGTTATTGAACCAATTTGTACTTCTTCTGACTCAAAATCATAATAAGAAGGAAATTCATACATCCAATTCCCTCCTTGTTGTAACATCGACAAAGAATCTTTCTTTGAAAAGCGTGATAGTAAAGCTTCACTAACGCGATTTAACCGCTCAACCAGTAAGTCTTTTTGTTGTAAAACCTCTGCTTTAGACATGCTTAAATTAGCAATTATATACAAATCTGTTGCCATATTTATATTCTTTTATTGTTAGATCGATTACCAAAATCATCTAATATCCTTCACCATAAATTGCAATTCTGGAGTACCGAAATAATTATTTTCATTCAGTTGAAAAACTACATCAAAGGGAGTTCCAGACTTTACTAAATCTAACTTTTCTCCTAAACCGAATCCTATGCCATTAAAAACGCGAGCCTTTCCGTTTTGCCGAACCGAAACACGTAGATGCTCCTCTCCTACTATTTTAGAATTACCAGCATCAACCAATCCTTTCATTACAAAAGTTGGCGTCATATTCAAAGGTCCAAAGGGAGCCATTTGTTTAATCAACCGATAAAATTTAGGGAAATTTTGATTGGGTGAATCTAGCTCAAAATCTTCTTCTTGTAATTCTGCGTCAATTCTTAGAACAGGCGTTTGTTGTTCTACTGTAATTTTAGATTTTACTGCTTGTTCAAACTGTTTTTTGAATTCCTCTAGGTTTTCAAGTTTTAAAGACAAGCCAGCAGCGTATTTATGCCCTCCAAATCGGTCGAGCAAAGGAGCGCAACTATCGATAGCATCATAGACATTGAATCCGCTAACCGAACGAGCAGAACCAGAAGCCATTCCGTCAGCTTCTACCAAAACAATTGTCGGTTTATAATGTTTTTCGATAACCCTAGATGCTACAATTCCGACTACACCTTTGTGCCATTTCTCGTTGCTTATTACCGTTGATTTCTTATGCTCAAAATCAGCATCATCTGCAATCATTCTTAACGCTTCCGTTGTAATGTCTTTATCTATTTCTTTTCGATCTCCGTTATATTTATTAATAATCGCCCCCCATTCTTTGGCTTTTTCTTGACTTTCTGAAAGCAATAATTCTACAGCATTTCGAGCAGAATCAATTCTCCCTGCAGCATTTATTCTTGGAGCAACGGTAAAAACTAAATCCGAAATTGTGATCTCGCCTTTTTTATTTGCTAATTCCAACATTGTTTTAACTCCAATTCTAGGTGATTTTTCGAGTTGTTTCAATCCAAAATAAGCCAGCACCCTATTTTCTCCAGTAATCGGCACAATGTCTGCCCCAATTGCGATAGCCACCAAATCCAACAATTCATAGACTTTACTCCTATCATAATTTTGAGTTATTGCCAAAGCTTGCATTAACTTAAAACCAATTCCACAACCACAAAGTTCGTTGTAAGGGTAATTACACGTTTCTTTTTTAGGATTTAAAATAGCATAAGCCTCTGGTAGTTTTTCTCCAGCCGTATGGTGATCTCCAATTATAAAATCAATCCCATATTCGTTTGCTTTCGCTATTTTATCAACCGCTTTAGTTCCACAATCGAGTGCTATTACGAGGCTAAAATTATTGTCTTTTGCATACTCCACCCCTTGAAATGAAATTCCATATCCTTCCGTATATCTATCGGGTTGGTAATGGTCAATTTGATCGGTAAAACTTCTTAAATACGAGTAAACTAAAGCCACCGAAGTTGTCCCATCGACATCATAATCCCCATAAATCAATATTTTTTCTTTCTTCTCTAATGCTTTTATCAACCTTTTCACGGCAACATCCATGTCTTCCATTAAAAAAGGATCATGCAAATCTTCTAATTTCGGTCTAAAATATGTTTTTGCTTTTTGATAGGTATCGACACCTCTATTGACCAATAACTTGGCTATCACTTCAGGGATTTTCAACTCCTTTTCCAACTTCTCTACATTATCTCGATTGGTAAGCGGGGCTACCTCCCATCTGTTTTTTGACATCTATTTTATTTCTTTTATTCAATCTATTTCGTTAATTTGACTTGTGTTTTTTGGGCGTTCAAACAGGCTGTACACTTGTAGTTTTTATTTTAAAAAAAGTTAATCTACCCCAAAAAGGAGCTCATAAAATCGCTCTTTTCAGCCAAGATTATCTATTTTTTTAAACCAAAAAGCTACCGCTACCATCCCTAACGCTTTTTCTACCTATTGTTCCAATTAAAACTAAATCGAAACTAATATACTCAATTCAAATAACTTTAATACGATTGTTCGCATTATTGTTTCTGAAATCAACGAATAATGTTTATTCAAATTTCAATTTATCGAAATCATATTCTACTTTAGACAAATAAAGTCCTTTTCCATTTACTGATTTACCTGCTTTACCTCTATCTTTTTGCTCTATAATTGTGGCAATATCCTTAACTTGTTTTTTTCCTTGTCCAATGTCTAACATTGTTCCAACGATTGCCCTTACCATGTTTCTTAAAAAACGATCTGCTTGAATGGTAAATATTATTTTATCGCCTTCTTGTTTCCATTCTGCTCTTTTTATTTTACAAATATTGGTTTTGGAATCTGTATGGACTTTACTAAAGGAAGTAAAATCATCATAATTGAATAAAATTTGACAAGCTTCGTTCATTTTTTCTACATCTAATGGATAAGAAAAGAAAAGTGAACCGTCTAACAGAAATGGATTTTTAATTGTATGAATATGATATTGATAAGTACGAGAAAGTGCATCGAATCTTGTGTGTGCATATTCGTTTACTTTTATAAACTTTTTGACTGCTATGGTTAAAGGCAATATTCGATTAAGACGATAAACAGATTCTTCTTCATCAATCACTTTATCAATATCAAAATGCAAGTAAAAATCTGATGCGTGAACACCTGTATCGGTTCTGCCACATCCAATACAATAAATTTCTCCTTGGTTAAAATAAACCGTCAATGCTTTATTCATTTCTGCTTGCACAGTATTGGCATTGGGTTGAACTTGCCAACCGTGAAGGTCTTTACCATTGTAAGCTATTTGAAGAAAATATCGCATTCTGTTTTTTTTTGAACTAAAAAACCAAAGGTAAACAAAAAAGGTATATTCAATAATTGAATATACCTTTTTTACGACTTAAAAATAAATCTTATCGTCTTAAATCTTCAAGTCTTGAATCTTAGCATCTTGAATCTAATAGTCTTGAGTCTTAAAGTCTTGAATCTCACAATCTAAAATCCTGCGTTAGGGATAGAACGGTTTGTTTGAACTCTTTTTGTTTTTTCAACAAAAAAGTGAGTAGTGATAGCCCGCTCGAACGCCCTAAAACTTTACTCCTTTATTATTAAAATGTATAAACTCCTTTTGCTATCAATTTGTTTAAACTGGTACGTTCTCCTTTATAAAAGACTAAAACAAAAGCATCTTTGTCTCCTAATTTACGTGCTCTTTCTGTTACTTTCTTTGCTTGATTAAAATTCTTGTAATCTCCTATTTTAAACCGCGTTATTCCGTCTGTTCCTACTTCTTCGTTTATTGTTCCAAAACGTTTCCATTTCTTTAATTTAAAATTTTCAGGGCTTGAATATGCGCCAATTTGAACTTGAAAAACAACATCTTTAACTTCTGTTTTTCCATATGTTTGTTCAAATAAAATGAAATTACCAGGTATTGCCAAATCAAACTCCGGTTTAATCTCTTTAGGCTCTTCTTCTATAAACATAATATTTCGAGTCAATTCTTCATACTTTGTTTTATCTCTTGTATCTACATCAATCATTTCCTTAAGTCCTGATGGCGAAGTAAATGAGACCTTGTATTGATTCCCTAAAGGCAAATAAAACAAGTAACTTCCATCTTCGGCATTAGAGACATAATTCCCTTTGTTTACTCCGTTTATGTCCTCAACTACAATTTTACTATTCGGTTCGGAAACGGTTCCTTGAAGTAGTAACACAGGAGACTTTTTCATTATAATATCTCTCACGTCTATTGAATAAATATCGTTTTGCCCAATTCCGCCAGCTCTTGAAGAGGTGTAATAAGCATTCCCTCTTCCCGATACGAAAAAGAAAATATCGTTTGCTGTTGTATTAATAGGATAACCGATGTTACGAGCTTCCAAAAAATCTTCATCTAGTATTTTGGATTCAAAAATATCGAACCCTCCCATAGAATTGTGTCCTTTAGAACTAAAATTAAAAACCTTTCCATCTGAATGAATAAATGGTGCATCTTCGTCAAATTCTGTATTAATCTTGTTTCCTAAATTTTTAGGCTTACTCCATTCTCCTTGTTTGTTTTTTGTGGAGATGTATAAATCTAAGCCTCCAAATCCTCCCGGTCGATCACTCGAAAAAATAGCTGTTTTCCCATTTGGAGAAACAGTCATACTACCTTCCCAATATGACGAATTAATCGGTAAACGAATCATATCGCTCCAACCGTTTTTTTGTTTTTGAATGTAAAATAAATCGCCTGATTTTGTTTTTGTATTTCGATAAATATAAATGATTTGTCCGTCTGGAGACATTGCTACCGGGGCTTCATGTGTATTTGTATTGACCTTTTTACTAATTGATTTCGGATTACTCCATTCTCCATTTTTCTTGTAAGAAATAAAAACATCTTCAAAATAATGACCATTTACTTGAGGCTCTAACAAAGAGTTTTGTCTTCCTCCTGTACTTTTTTCTCCTCTATAAGCATAAACTAAAACAGACTCATTGGCATTTACAACTGCGCTATATTCGTTTGCGATGGTATTTATTGGAGCTCCAAGATTTACAATTTCAACATCGATTGGATTTTTCACCAATTCGATTCCGTTTTCACATTGTTTTATTAAATTAGGTATTTTATCTTTGAATGTCGAAGAGATAGAACTTTTGTTCAGTGCTTTATTAAATAATATGATTGCTGAATCAAACTGATTGTTCAAGGCGTAGGCTTTGGCCAAGTAGAAGCTATAATTGGTTGGCTCTTTTTTCTTAACCTTTGATTTTAGTATTAGTTTTTTAGCTTCCAACGCATTATTCAATTCGATATTGCAAATCCCCATTTTCAAGACATACTCTTGATTTTTAGGATAATTCTTAGACAAGTTTGTATATAAAAACAAGGCTTCATAGAAGTTTCTTTGTTCTACAAAACTTTCGGCATCTAAATAATCAAATGCTTCACCTCGTGAGGTATATTGAGCAAATAATGAAGATGAAAAAACTAATAATAGTGGGAGTAGTACTGTTCTTTTCAAATAATTGAAATTCATGAAAATGTATTTATACTTTAATTTTGCAAAAATAGCCTTTTTATATGTAACCTAAAATTAAGCACCTTTAAATTAACAATAAATTAAGGTTTAAGAACAGAATCAATGTTTTCGCCCTTCTGCATGCGCTTTTTCATGTAAATAATCGGTATAAAGAATTCCTTTTAAATGATCTATTTCGTGTTGAAAAATAACCGCTGTAAAATCTTCTACCATTTCGTATTTATGTTCTCCTGTTATATTTTCATATTCTAACAAGATTGCATACGCTCTTATTTCTAAAGTGTCAGACCTTCCTGGAATTGAAAGACAACCTTCCTTACAGGGTTGTGTTTTCTTTGTGTATTGTGTAATTGTTGGGTTATAATAGATTTCAAATGGCTCGTTTTTTTTATCAAATCGTTGAACACAAATAATATTTTTTAAGATTCCAACTTGTGGTGCAGCTATTCCAACTCCTAAATTAATCGAATCTCTAACCGTTGCTACCAATCGCTTAGAGAAATAATATAAACTGCTATCTACATCAGAGAAACTCACATCTTCACTTTCTTGCCTCAACAATAACGAATCTTCTTTGTTCGTAATTTTTAAAACTCGCATTGAGGCTAACGTATCTCCTTTCCCTATCAAATTCATTTGATTTTCTAAAAATATAGGTTCTTTTTCTTCTTTTTCGTTACAAGAGCTAATTAATAGCACTACAAAAAATAATAGGATTGGTAGGATAAATTTCATTTAAAGACCTATTTGATTGATAAAACGAGGCAAAACATCGAAGTCTAAAACAAGCATATATACGATACCAAAAACGGCTCCTGCTAAATGTGCATCGTGTGCAATGTTTGTATTTCGATTATTGTTTGAGTACGTTTCAAAAGCTAAGTATAAAGCTCCCATAATATAAGCGGGAATTGGGATTGGAATTAACATAAGGTTCAACGGAGCTGTTGGATAAACCATTATAAAAGCAAACAGGACTGCAGAAACTGCTCCAGACGCTCCAACTGAACGATACATTAAATTGTCAGAATGTTTTTGAAAAGATGGCAGCGTAGCAAAGATGATACCTCCAAAATATAACCCTAGAAAATAGATTCCTCCTGTTAAATCTCCATAAGTATATTTCAAAGTTTTTTCGATTAGTTCTCCAAAATTGTAAAATACATACATATTAAAAAATAAATGCATGTGATCGGCATGCACAAATGCGTGTGTAATAACTCTCCACCATTCGTTTTCATGCCGAACTAGATAAGGCGAAAAAGGTAACTTATAATTTAACTCCTCATTATTAAAACTAGCAAAAGAGACTAAAACAGTTATTGCTATTATTAAAATAGTTAATGATACTGCCATTTTATTTCGCTGGAATTAATACAATATCGTTATGCAAGTAATTTTTAAAAGAAGCTTTATCTAAAACTTCAATATCTTCTTCCATCATTTTGTAACCATCTGCTTCGACGTACATAATGTAGTTACCAGGAGGTAATATCATTACATATCTTTGTGTTCTTTCGTCTGGTTGATAGTCTCCATAGACATCATCGGAATCTGCATCGACAATTTGAATAAATAAATCTTTAAACTTTTTATTTCCATCTTTTGCTAGAATTCTTCCTGATATTGCAGTGTAATTTGGTTCTACCTCCTTAAAATTAACTCTGTAAATATCTAATCCTCCTTGACCTCCTTTACGAAGTGCCGAGATATAACCATATTTCCCGTTTTCGGAAACTCTAAAGTTCATGTTATCTTCTGGGGTATTAATAGGATACCCTAAATTTTTTGCTCCTACAAATTTCTTTTTAAACTCGTCCCATTTCGCTTTGTAAATATCATATCCTCCCATACTGGTATGCCCTTTTGAAGAGAAATACAATTCTTTTCCATCAGGAGAAATATTCGGAAAATCTTCATCATATTTTGTATTTACTGTAGGTCCTAAGTTTTGGGCTTCACTCCATTTTCCGTTAGGAAGTCGCTGACATAAATAGATGTCCATTCCTCCATAACCTCCTGCTCTGTCACTAGCGAAATACAAGCGACTGTTATCACTTGAAATACAAGCTGAAATTTCAGTGGCCTTAGAATTTACATTTTTCCCTAATTTAACAAGCTCTCCAAAAACTTTATCTTCTATTTTACACTCATACAAATCCCCTCCATTATTTAAACCTTCATAATAAAAAATAGCTTCAGTTCCTTTAGCATTTAAACCTACAATTTCTTGTTTTCCTTTATCTCCATTAATTTCAATACTCATTTTATCAGCATCAGAATACTTTCCTTTTTTGACATAAGAAATCATAATATCTGGCTGCGGTAGCGTTCCCACTTCAGAAGCATTAACACCTCTTTTAGAGTTGTATATAATATATGATTCGTCTAAAGGTATAAAAGGAAAATAATCGTCAAATTCTGAATTAACTTCTCTTCCTAAATTTTCAAAGCTAACATTTAGCGGAAATTTCATTAATTCTTTTGCATTTTGACAATACTCTATTTGTCTTTCTGCTTTTTCTCTTAATGGATCATTTTTAAATGTTTGTTTCAAAAATAATTTATAAGAATCAATTGCTTTATTAAATTGGTACCCCATTGCATAGGCTGTTCCTAAATAATACTTTGCTTCATCTACAACTTCTTTATTTGCAACTAATTTTTCTAAATACGGAATCGCCAAAGACTTATCTGTATTAGAGTTTAAGTAGCTAATTGCGATATTGTAATTGTATTCTAAATTATCTGGATCTTCCTTTAATAATTCAAAGTACTCATCTGCTGCAGAAGTATAATCTTGAATGTCTTCGAAATAATAACGTGCTTTCTTTTTATCTTGACCTATTGTAACTATCGAAATCGACGTCAACAATATTAGTATTCCTATTTTTTTCATAAAAGATAATTTAATTTCTATTAACGGGCTCACTTTAGCTTCGTTTAGTATTCCTTAAACAAATATAATGCTAAAATGTAATTATGGATAAAAAACTATATTTATTTTAACAAATAGTCACAAAAAAAAGTCCAACTCTATCTGCTGGACTTTTTTTATCTATTTGTATCCTAATTAAAAGTTACTTAATCTAATTCATCGAAACTTGCGCCTGACGAACAATCTTTATCATAAGTTCTTCTTTCGTAACCTTCTCCTTCTTTCACTACAAATTCTTCACTTTCTCTAAGCTCTTCTATTTTAGCTATTACTTCACTTAGTCCGTCTGAAAACTTTTCAAAATCCTCTTTATATAAAAATATTTTATGCTTTTCAAAGAAATAAGTTCCATCATCATTATATTTTTTCTTACTTTCTGTAACGGTCAAATACAAATCGTTCGCTCTTGTAGCTTTTACATCAAAAAAGTAAGTTCTTTTCCCTGCTCTAACTGGTAATGAAAATATTTCGTCTCTATAATTATCTCTTCCTTCTGCCATTCATTTTTATTTAGGTAGTATTTTTTCTATTCATTCACTATCGCAAATCTAATCTTTATTTAATGCAATAGACTTATTAACACCGTTTTAACAAAAATATAACTATTTCTCCATAAAAATAAACTTTTCTTTAATTACTATACGAACGAACTGATTTTGATGACAAAATAGTTTCTCCTCCCCCTTTGAAGTAAAATATACTTATTGTTTAAAGCAATTTCAGGACTAGCTACAAAAGCATCATTCACTTTAGCTTTGTTTATCGAAATTGAGTTTTCTTTTAAAGCTCTTCTTGCCTCTCCATTCGACTTTAGAAATCCAGTTTCTAAAACTAACAAATCAACAATTGAAATTCCTTCTGCTAACTTTTCTTTTGAAATTTCAGCATTTGGGACACCTTCAAAAACATCCATAAAAGTATTTTCGTCCAATTGCCTTAATCCATCAATTGCATCATCTCCTTTTTTAAATAAGATTTCTGATGCCTCTACAGCGGCGTTTAAATCTTCTTGAGAATGAACTCTTATCGTTACTTCTTCTGCTAAAGATTTTTGCAGTAATCTAAGATGTGGACCTTCTGCGTGTTGGTTGGCTAAAGCTTCGATTTCTTCTTTTGATTTTAGTGTAAAAATTTTAATGTAAGTCAATGCATCTTCATCCGAAGCATTTATCCAATATTGGTAGAACTTGTATGGAGATGTCTTAGTTTTATCCAACCAGATGTTTCCTCCTGCTGTTTTTCCAAATTTTGTTCCATCGGCTTTTTTTATTAATGGTGTAGTTACTGCAAATGCTTCACCTTTCGCTTTTTTACGAATCAATTCTGTTCCTGTTACGATATTTCCCCACTGATCTGAACCTCCAAGTTGAACTTTACAATTTTTATTTTCATAAAGCCATAAAAAGTCATATCCTTGAATCAATTGGTAAGAGAACTCTGTAAATGACAACCCTGTCTCTAATCTTGATTTCACAGAATCTTTCGCCATCATGTAGTTGACAGTAATGTGCTTCCCTACATCTCTTATGAATGTTAGAAAATCAAATTCTTTGAACCAATCATAATTGTTTACTAATTCGGCTGAATTATCTCCGCTATTAAAATCTAAAAAACGAGACAATTGCTCTTTTATTCCTACTACATTTTTATTTAATGTTTCTTCATCTAATAAATTTCTTTCTGCTGATTTACCAGATGGATCTCCAACCATTCCGGTAGCACCACCGATAAGCGCAACAGGTTTATGACCTGATTTTTGTAAATGAACCAAAATCATTATCTGAACTAAACTTCCGATATGCAATGAATCGCTTGTTGGGTCAAATCCAATATAGGCTGATGTTACTCCTTTTTTAAATTCATCTTCTGTTCCAGGCATCATTGTATGAATCATACCTCTCCATTGTAACTCTTCTATAAAACTCATAATTGTTTTTTATTTTGAAATGCAAAAATGCAAAAATTCTACTAAAATAGGTC
>WFNC01000322.1 GCA_015488785.1 Flavobacteriales bacterium
AAATGTCATAGAGCATCTAAACGTACATTAATTTCTAATATTGTTTATCCTCCAACATCGGAACAAAACTAAATTCACCGAACTCTGTTTTTTGCAAAATTCCGTCTTCCAATTTTTCGATTAAAGTCATAATTTGAATATCACCTTTCCCAATCGGAATCACCATTCTACCTCCAACTTTTAGCTGTTTTACCAAATCTTTAGGAATATGAGGAGCACCACAAGTAATAATAATGCAATCATAAGGTGCAAAAGCCTCTTTACCAATAAAACCATCACCAAAAAAAGTATTGACCCTATAATTTAAGTCATGAAGCAATCGTTTTGTTTTCGTAAACAATTCCCTTTGTCTTTCTATAGTATAAACCTTGGCTCCCAACTCGCACAATACAGCCGTTTGATACCCCGAACCTGTACCAATTTCCAAAACTTTTGTCCCTTTTTTTATTTGAAGCAAATCCGTTTGAAAAGCAACCGTATAAGGTTGCGAAATCGTTTGCCCCGCCCCTATCGGAAAAGCCACATCTTGATAAGCAAATTTGTTGTGAAACACTTTATCAAAATAAATATGCCGTGGAATTTTCCCAATCACATTTAAAACAGCTTCGTTTTTTATCCCCTTACCTTTCAAAGTTTCAACCAATTGTTTTCGTAAACCTTGATGCAAAAATGTATCCTCAATAATCATAATCTCAAAAATAATCTTTTTTTAATGTTTACAAACTATTTATTTACAAATCCCGCTCTTTTTTTACTAGTCTATTTCTTTTTATTCATTAATCTTAGACAATTTTCACCCTGCATAACTGGTGTTTCAGAATTTAAGTTGTTTTGAAATAGTTTTGTACCTGTTGCTATTAAAATTCTTTCTACTAGCAACCTTGTATTATCAGAAGTTTCAGGAGGCAACTGGATAATGCTATATTCCGTCCATTCATCGAAAGAATGATGTTCTTGACCTTCAGGGTATCTTTGAGACAATGATTTTTTAGTTTCTCCTATATACAACTCTCGCCTTTCTCTATTGAGTAGGAGATAGATGTTGTTTTCATTCATTTCCTTTTTTAATTCGCTTCTTAGTTTCCAATCTCCAACCTGTATTCTTCTCAGAATTTCTTTTTCATCACTTAGTAAGTAATCTGCAATCAGATATGAACTTAATTCTCTAAAAATATTTGGAAAACCTTGAGACTCCTCTCTCACTTTAAAATATTCTTTAATACGAACTTGTGGTTTTCCATCTTTCCAATCTATTTTGACTTGAAGCTGTTCTTTAAACCCTCCAATATCATATTCCGTAAACTTCTGCTCCTTATAGTAATCATCTCCAATATGAAACTCTAAAGATCGTACAAAACTTTTGGGGTAATCTTTAGCTAATTGAACAGCAAAATCTTTATCCCATTTTATACGATAACTACTTTCTTTATTTCTTTTTTTTATAAATGAGAGCCACAAAGTTGCTTTAAATGTATTTTTAGTTCTATTCAAGTCTTTAGGGCTTTCATAATCAATCTCTACAACCCATTTAAAATTATTTTTATCGTGTTTATCTATTATATCTTCTCCCCAGCTTTTCACATAATAAGACGGAATCGTAATAGCCAAATCATTAATAAACATCGATTTATGAATATCTAAAGGGAAAAATTCAGGAGAAAGTCTTATTGGCTGTACTCTATTACTTCTTTTATCCATTTGTTATTTTTTTATATAATTCAATACCTATTTTTTCAATTACACCAACTACAAGGGCATTTCCCATAAAAAATGCACGCTTTGCATCAGTAATCCCTTCCATTTTTGTGTGATTGTCAGGAAACATATTTAACCTTTCCAATTCAACTGGTGTTAACCTTCTTAAACCTCTATCAGAAACAACTACATGTTTAAATCTTGAAGGTGATTTCCCACCTTCCCCTGTAATTATAGTTCGCGATGCATTATCTAAAGCATCTGGAAATATCATTCCTCCTTCTGAATATTTATATTTAAATCCGTCTTTTGAAACTCTTTCAAAAGATTTTGCTCCTTTTAAATACGCCCATTTTTCTTTATCTTTTTCATCAATAAAAAATTCAGGTGTCACTTCTCCATTTTGTAAAACATCTCCTAGTACAATTTTATTTCCGCTGTAATTTGGTTTCGTTTTGGTTGTGTAAACTTTACCATTAAATAAAAGTCCTGTGTTTTGAAAAGGGGATAGTTTACCGTTTTTATTGAATTCGTTTGTGATTTCAACTAAATCTCCTTTGATTTCAAATTCTTCTAACTTGTTGTCTGGAAAAACTGGAAAAGCATTTGCTATTGTTCCTTTTTTAAGTAACCAATCTATTTTTTTTGATTTTGAAAGTGTTTTATAAGCCTCAGTAGTTTTATGATAACCGATAAAAAAAGTTCTTCTTCTTCTTTGTGGCATTCCATATTCAGCGGCATTAATTACGCGCCATTCGACCGCATAACCTAAGTCATTTAAACTTTTTAGCATGACAGCAAAATCACGACCTCTTTGAGACGCTGGTGATTTTAAAAGCCTATCTACATTTTCAAGGAATAAATATTTGGGCTTATTCTTTTTATCTTCTAATATTTTGTGAATAGCCCACCATAAAACACCTTTTTTTCCTTTTAATCCTTTAGAATTATTTAACGTTGTTGCTACAGAATAATCTTGACAAGGAAAACCACCTACTAATAAATCGTGATCAGGAATTTCTTCTACGTCTCTTGTTACGACTTCGTTTATATCTTCATTAGAATGATTTTCTTGACCAAACCGTGCTGCATAAACCATTGAAGCGTGCTGCATTTTAGTAGATGGTTCCCATTGATTACTCCAAACAATTTCGTAATCGTTATTTTTCTCAAGACCAAGCCTAAATCCGCCAACCCCTGCAAATAATTCTGCTACTTTTACTTTATTATTTTTCATTTTCTTGAGATTTATAATATTTGATTTTTTCTTCTGCAACTCTTAATATTTCGCTTGTTGCTTGCGTATATTTTAATTCGCTAGCAATTTTTTCTGAATACCAATTTATTAAGAGATCTTTTTCAGAAAGATTATAGAATTTCGCAAGTCTAATTAATTGCTCTTTAGTTGGTTTTCTTTCATTTTTTTCGAATTTACTTATCAAAGATTGATCAATATCTACTTCTGCTGACACTTTTCTAAGTATCATTTCTTTTTCTTCTCTCGCTATTTTTAATATATTCCCTAATGATTTCATTGGACAAATCTGTTTTAGACTGTTTTTGTCCAATAATACGCATTAATTTGTAAAAACAATCAAGTATCATAAAAAACCTTTCTTATACTTTTAGTCGTTAATCAATAATTGATACAAAACTATCCTCTTTCTAGATCGGTCTGAAAAGAGTAAGAATGATACCCGCACAAACGTTAGGGATAGAAACGATAGCTTTTTGTTTTTTTTGATTAGAAAATCTTAGTTTAAAAGAGCGATTTTATGAGCTCCTTTTAGACTTAGATATTCTTAACAAAAAAACAAAAACTACAAGTGGATAGCCCGTTTAAACGCCCCACAAAAAACATAACATATTATCTAATCAAAAAAAAGTCTTCTAGTCTTGAGTCTAATAATCTTGAATCTTCCAGTCTTGAATCTTCCAGTCTTAAATTTCAAAATCAAAATAACTTTTCAACAACGCTTTACTACTTCAAATCAATTCCTTATTTTTACCAATTACAGCGAAACAAACCCAGTACAAAATAGCTTGTACCTAATACGACAAACAGAATGTATTTAATATTTGATACAGAAACCACAGGATTACCTAGAGATTTTAAAGCTCCGATAACCGACACCGACAATTGGCCGAGGTGTATTCAAATTGCTTGGCAGTTGCACGACGACATGGGACGCTTGATAGAGGCGAAGGATTATTTGGTAAAGCCAGAAGGTTTTGACATTCCGTTTCAGGCAGAGAAAATTCACGGAATTTCTACCGATTTGGCTTTGGAACAAGGGGAATCTCTTGAATTTGTATTGGAGGAGTTTAATAAAGTATTAGCTAAATCTAAATTTGTTGTTGGTCAGAATGTAAAGTTTGATACCAATGTAATGGGCTGTGAATTTCATCGTTTGGCGGTCGAAAATCAATTGCAAGAATTACCTGTATTGGATACTTGTACCGAAATTACGGCAAGTTTATGTCAGATACCTGGAGGTAGAGGAGGAAAATTCAAATTGCCTACTCTGACCGAATTGCACCAACACTTATTCCATCAACCATTTGGAGAAGCACACAACGCAACTGCCGATGTTGAAGCGACTACACGATGTTTTTTAGAGTTGATAAGAATTGGGAGTTATTCCAAAGAAATATTAGACGTAGAAGGAAAGTATTTTAATGACTTTTTGGAAATCAATCCAATGGAAATTGTTCCTGTAGGGTTAAAACACTTAAATCTAAAAGAGGCAAGTGATAAAATTAGAAAACGTAAAGTTAGAGAGGAAGGCGGTTCTACAGCAGAAATAAATGAGGACGAAAATAGAGCCAGATTAAAAGATGCTCAGTTTGCTCATTTACACAACCATACTCAATTTTCAATTCTACAATCGACAACGGCTATTCCAGATTTAATTGCTGCTGCCGTTAAATACAAAATGAGAGCAGTTGCTTTTTCCGACATCGGAAACATGATGGCGGCGTTTCACTTTACATTGGCTGTTCAAAAACACAATGGAGGTGTTAATGGAAAAATAAAAGATTTAAAAGCTTCGCTTTCTTCAGGTGTGATTGAAGAAGAAATAGAAGAAAATGGTGAAAAGAGTTTAAAAACAAGACCTTTGGAACCTGAGGAACTGTTGAATATTGAGGAAGAAATTGTTGCATTAGAAAAAACTATATTACTTCCCATTGTTGGTTCCGAACTTTTTGTTTGTAAGAATCGATTAGAAAAATCGGTAAAAGACAACGGTTATCGCGTTCCTATTTTTGCAAAAAATAAAAAAGGCTATAATAATTTAGCTAAAATTTCGTCGGCAGGTCACGTCGAAGGTTTTTACTACGTTCCAAGAGTCGATAAAGAAATAATATTAGAATATAAAGAAGATTTAATCATTACCACAGGAGGTTTGCAAGGTGAGATTCCTCAAATGATTTTGAATGTCGGGATTAAACAAGCCGAAGAAGCATTTGTTTGGTGGAAAGATAATTTTGGAGAAGATTTTTATGTCGAATTGAATCGTCATGGATTAGAAGAAGAACAATTAGTGAATGATACTTTGCTTGGTTTTGCACGAAAATATGGCGTAAAATATTTTGCTGCAAACGACACTTATTACATCGATAAAAAAGATGCAGAGGCACATGATATTTTATTGTGTGTAAAAGATGGAGAACGAAAATCAACTCCAATTGGAAGAGGAAGAGGATTCCGTTTTGGTTTTCCAAACGATGATTTTTATTTCAAATCGCAAGAGGAAATGAAAGAAGCTTTTTTGGATTTGCCAGAAGCCATCGAAACCATTCAAGAAATAATAGACAAGTGCGAACCATTTATTTTGGCAAGTGATGTATTGTTACCTGCCTTTGAAATCCCAGAAGAATTACAAGATCCAAGAGATAAAGACGATCCAAAGTTAAAAAACGGAGAGAATAATTTCTT
>WFNC01000323.1 GCA_015488785.1 Flavobacteriales bacterium
GCCGAAGGCTTATCATGTACTTCTTGCGCTACAATTGTTTTCAAGTAATTGGTCAAATCTGGAAAAGGCTTTAACTTTTTTGCTACAATTGCATTTGACATGCTATAAACCTGCGCCCTATTTTTCTCTGTCAAATTTCCTTCTAGCCAAACTACGCCAAATTGTTTCAAAAAATCTTTTCCTTTCTGCTTCGAAATGTTATTCAAATATCCATATACATCTTTAAAATACTGTTCCTTTTCTGTACTAAATGTTTGCGCCTGAACATTGCTAAGCATAAAACTTAACAAAAAACCTAAAACTACTATTATATATCTACCTTTCATTTCTATTTTTTTTGAAATTGAGCCATTGTCCAATTATTTTTCACTTCATTCTTTACAAAAACTAATCCATTCGCCTCTGCCGACGCTTTTATTTGAGGTAAATCCGTATCATAAAACCCACTAAATAGAATTATCCCTCCTTTATTTAAACTTTTAGCATAAGTCGTCATATCGTTTATCAAAATATTTCGATTTATATTGGCTAAAATAACATCAAAAGTCTTTCCTGTCAACAAACCTGCATCTCCATGCAAAACAGTCATCCCTTCTACATTGTTCAATTTATTGTTGTCTTTTGTGTTTTCAAAAGCCCATTCTTCGATGTCTATTGCTTCAATATTTACAGCTCCCAATTTGTGAGCGATAATGGCTAAAACTCCAGTTCCACACCCCATGTCTAAAAGTGACTTCCCTTTTAAATCTAACGCAAACAATTCATTAGAAATCAAAAACGTAGTTTCGTGATGACCTGTTCCAAAAGACATTTGAGGAGAAATCACAATATCAAATTCTACCGCTGAAGCCTCATGAAAAGGCGCTCTTATCACACACTTATCATTCACAATAATTTCTTCAAAATTACTTTCCCAAACGGCATTCCAATTTTGCTGTTCGATTGTGTCTATCTTAATTTCAGCTTTTTGATTGGGCAACGTAAAAATAATTAAATCCTCAAGCATTCCCTTGTCAAAATCGGGAGAAGGAATATAAGCCTCCAAACCAGTTTCTGTTTCTTCAAAAGATTCAAACGGTAATTCGCCTAACTCTGCATACAATATTTCTCTTGCTGGGAGTATTGGCTCCAATTCAAAACTCACTTTTATATAATCCATCTCTCTTTTATTTTATCTTTTTATTTAGGGCGTTTCAACGGGCTATCCGCTAGTAGTTTTCGACTCAAAAAAAAGTATCACTAAGCCAAAAAGGAGCTCATAAAATCGCTCTTTTCGCCTAAGTTCTTCTATTTTTTTTGAACCAAAAAGCTAACGCTACTATCCCTAACGCATTCAAAAAACAGCTACGAAGTCGTAATTGCTCATTTCTAGTTAAAAACAAATTACTTTTCAAACTTCTCAAAAAGTAAATTGCTATATTTTATTTGGAAACAAAAATACACGTTTGAATTAAAAATAAGCTCATTTTTAATGATAAATACCAACAAAATCGAACTTTAATAAGAGGTTTTCAACATTTTAAATCAAAAAAGAAACAAATAGCTCTATTTTTTCTACATCTAACTAGTCTTATTCAATCACAAAGTGTATTTTTGGAAACGTGAAAATTATTGTAGCAATATTAAATTATAATGGAAAGAAATGGCTAAAGCAATTTCTACCAACCGTTTTGCAAAAAAGCCAAGAAGCCGAAATTCTAGTTATTGATAATGATTCGTCTGATGGTTCAGTCGAATTTTTAAAACAGTATTTTCCTTCTGTATCTTTAGTCCTTAATTCTAAAAACCATGGTTTCGCAGGAGGTTACAACGAAGGATTAAAAAACATCGATGCCGATTACTTTGTGCTCTTAAATTCAGATGTCGAAATTACCGACAATTGGTTAATGCCTGTCATCAATTTAATTGAAAAAACACCTAACGCTGTTGCTGCACAACCAAAGATACTGGCTTATAACAACAAAGAAAAATTTGAGCACGCAGGAGCCGCAGGAGGAATGTTAGACAAATTTGGTTATCCGTTTTGTAGAGGTCGTATTTTTCACCATACCGAAAAAGATTTAGGACAGTTTGATGACAACAAAGAAGTTTTTTGGGCTACGGGAGCTTGTCTTTTTATAAAAGCCAAAACTTTTAAAGATTACAATGGATTTGATGCCAACTTTTTTGCTCACATGGAAGAAATTGACTTATGTTGGAGAATCAAAAACAACAATGAAAAAGTTTTGTATTGTTCCGAAAGCACTGTTTATCATGTAGGTGGAGGAACACTAAGTTACATGAGTCCTTTCAAAACTTATTTAAACTTTAGAAACAGCCTCTTTATGATTCATAAAAATTATGACGGATGGTTGCCTAAAATCATTTTTATCCGTTTAGTTTTGGACGGAGTTGCAGGTGTTAAATTTTTATTAGGAGGAGAGTTTAAAAATATTCTAAGTATTCTAAAAGCTCATTTTCA
>WFNC01000324.1 GCA_015488785.1 Flavobacteriales bacterium
AAAAACTTGACCGTATTACATTTGCAGGAATTCAAAAAGAAAACTTAACAAGAGGAAATTATAGACCATTGACAAAGAAAGAAATTGGATTTTTGAAAATGACGAGTAAGGGAACTAAATGATGATGAAGTTTTAGTAAATTATCTTAGGGAGGAGGAAAATTTAGTGTGAAAAATTATTTAAATGTTTTACTATTTGTAGCCCTTATACCTTTAGTTTCTTGTACAGATAAAAAAGAAAATACAAAGGTAAATACTATAGAAAATATTGACAACGACTTTGATCAACATATTTTTACCCCCCCTCAAGAGTATTCTCCTATGTCATTTATATTTGAAGTTTCTAAAAAAAATAGATTAGAAACATTAACTATGACAAATAATTTTCCTGAAAACTGGGTAAAGAAAAAAGACATTACTTCTCTTATTCAATTAATTAACAACACTACAAAATCTGATTGTTACCTAAACCCATTATCTTCAAGTCTTCCTTTTAATGATTATGCTGAAATTGGGGGTTACGCAAGAATTTTTATTCAATCATATAAGGATAAAAAGAAGTTGCAATTAGGGCTGTATAGTTGCCCTAAAGTTGACAAAGAAATCAACGATGACTTGCTTAAATGGTGGGAAAAGGAAAATAAAAAGATAAAAATAGATCCAAATAAGAATCACAAATTAACAGATTCCTACCCCATCAAATCATTCAATTGACAAACAACAAAATTTAAAGAAATAAATAGCGTTATATTTACAACTTTAAATGATTTGTAATTCTAAACATAAAATATTTTTTCTTTTAACTGCTTTAATTTTATTGATAAGTGTAAGTTATGGTCAATCAAATTTGAGGACAAGACAAGTTGTTTTAAAAGATTCTATTCTTAAACTAGATACGCTTAGTATTTCCCCATTTGACTTTAAGGTTTCGGTAAACGGAGCGCTATTAAACAAGAATGATTACACAATCGATTTTGCTAATTCTATTTTGACCTATAAGCATAAAGAAAGAGACACCTTAACTATTGTGTATCGTGTTTTACCAGTTGATTTAACGAAAACTTATCAAAATAAAGATTCACTTCTCTTTTTTAAGAAAGAAGAAACTACGCTGAATCCAATCCGCTATTCGTTGAACTCGCCTACTACCGATTTGTTTAATGCTAGAAAACTAAATAAAACAGGTAGTTTATCGAGAGGGGTTTTGTTTGGATCGGCTCAGGATTTGTCGCTAAACTCTAATTTAAATTTACAATTATCTGGAGCAATCAGCAACGACATAGAGATTATGGCTTCCATAACAGATGATAACCTACCGATTCAACCAGAAGGGAATACGCAACAACTCAATGATTTTGACCAAGTTTACATTAAATTATTTTCTGGTGAAAAATGGAAATTACAAGCTGGAGATTTTTGGCTAAAAAAGCCTAAAGGTTATTTTTTGAAATATAATAAGAGAGCTCAAGGTGCTTCATTTTATAAAAAAACGGTTTTAAATAAAGAGAAGACCATTCTTAAAAATAAAATAAGCGCAGCAATTTCGAAAGGGAAATTTGCTCGAAACGTCATTCAAGGAATAGAAGGTAATCAAGGAGCTTACAAATTAAGAGGGGCAGAAAACGAACAGTTTATCATCATTCTAAGTGGAACAGAACGAGTATATATCGACGGAAGATTAAAAACCAGAGGAACTACCAACGATTATACGGTGGATTACAATACTGCTGAAATAACTTTTACAACGAATCAAATTATTACAAAAGATAAACGAATTATTGTAGAATTTCAATATTCGGATAAAAATTACGCCCGTTCAATTGTAGAATCTTCCAATGAATTTACGCGTAAAAAATCTGATTGGTGGCTGAATGTTTATTCGGAGCAAGATGCTAGAAATCAACCTTTACAACAAGACTTATCAAAAGAAGAAAGAACTTACTTATCGAATTTGGGCGATAATTTAAACAACGCCTATTTTCCAAGTTTCGATTCTGTTGAATTTAATTCCAATCAAGTTTTATATAAAAAATTAGATAGTTTGGGATATGAAAATGTATTTGTTTTTTCTAACGATGCTGATAGTGCTAAATTTCAACTTTCGTTTTCAAAAGTTACTGGAGGTGGAGATTATAAACTCGATGGTTTTAATGCTTTTGGAAAAATATACAAATGGATTGCTCCAGATACAATTAACAATATCATAATTCATAAAGGTGAATATGCTCCTGTAAGAATTTTGGTTACACCTCAAAAAAGACAATTGATAACATTAGGAACAACTCAAAATATAAATAAGAATACCTTAATAAAAGTAGAGACAGCTATGAGTAATAAAGATGTAAATACTTTTTCAAAATTAGATAAGCAGGACGATTTAGGGTTTGGTTTTACTTTATCGATAAGAAACAAAAAAGACAGTATTATTAAAAATTGGGCACTGATATCGGAAGGAAAAACAGAAATTATAACTCAATATTTTAACCCCATTGAAAGATACAGAGCAGTAGAATTTACACGAGATTGGAATACGCAAGGAGTAAAAAAAGAAGGATTACAAACCTTAGCTAATGCAGGTTTCACATTAGAAAGAAAACAACAATCAATAACTATAAAATCGAATACTTATCAGATTGGCAACAATTATGAAGGCTACAAAAACAGTTTGATTATAGCTTCAAAAAAAGGATTAGATATAAATTTTAAGGGGAGTTTCTTGACTTCAAAAAGTATTGTGAAAACAAATTATTTGAGGCATAAAAGTTATATTTCAAAATCGATTGGTAAAATAAAAATTGGATTTAATGACGTACACGAACGAAACAAAATTTATAATAAAGATACATTAATGCAAAATAGTTATCAGTTTTACGAATGGAAATCTTACATAAATAATAGTGACACCAGTAAATCAAAAATTGAACTATTTTATGGTGAACGATACAATAAAAAAGCTTTAAATAACAAGCTTTCTCCACAAACCTTAGCTAAAAATCCAGGTTTAAAAATAAATTACAACTTCAATAAAAACCATCGGATAAATTGGACTACCACTTACAGAATGTTAAGTATAAAAGATACAACTTTGACAACTATAAAACCAGAAAACACATTACTAAACAGAATAAATCACAACCTAAAAATTCTAAAAGGAGGAGTCAGTTTATCGACTTATTACGAAATAGGAAGCGGACTCGAATTAAAAAAAGAATTTAGCTACATAGAAGTCATTGCAGGACAAGGAGTTTACACTTGGAACGATTATAATGACAATGGAATAAAAGAAATAAATGAATTTGAAACAGCTGTATTTTCGGATCAAGCTAACTACATACGAGTTTTTACACCATCACAAAATTACATTAAAACATTTAACAATAGCTTTAATGAAGTTATAAGCATTAACCCTCGTTATTTTCTAACTAAAAAGACTAAACTAAACAAATTAATCAATCGGTTTAGTTCGCAAACTTCACTTAGAACAAACCGAAAAACAACACTAAACAAACTAGAAGAAATAACGAATCCTTTTGTTCGAAATATAGCAGATTCTAGTTTACAAACCTTAAATAACTCGTTTAGAAATTCTCTTTATTTCAACCGAAGTAATTCAAAATTTGGACTAGAACATAGTTACCTTGTTTCACAAAACAAAATTTTATTGTCCAACGGTTTCGATGCAAGAACGAGAACAAATAATGGAGTAAAAATGAGGTGGAATATTACAAAAGTTTTTTTATTACAAATAAAAGGAGCTCTAAAAACAAAGGCTGCAAACGTAGATTATGCTAACAACAGAAATTACAATATTGTAACGCAACAAACTGAAGCCAAAATATCTTTTCAACCTTCTACAAAATTTAGAATTTCAGCAATTGCAAAATATAAAGACAAGCAAAATAAACTTCCAACTGCCGAAAAAGCATTTATAAACGATTATGGTTTAGAGTTAAAATACAATCAATTAAAAAAGGGAATAATTACAGCATCGTTCAATTACATCAATAATATTTACACCGGAGAGGACAACAATTCGGTATCTTTTGAAATGCTAGATGCCCTACAAGCAGGAATTAATTATACTTGGAATTGTTCTATTCAAAGAACTTTAGCAAATAATTTGCAACTGTCAATAAACTACACAGGAAGAGATAGTAATAAGACGAAAACAATTCACACGGGAGGCGTTCAGGTTCGGGCGTTCTTTTGAGTTTAAATACATTTAAAAGTACAACAATATCATTAATAGATATAATAAAATTATAAACTCAAATAACAAAAAAATAAAATCATTACAACGTTAAAAACGTAAGAATGAAAACGAGTACAATAGAATAATAAGGCAGAACTTTTAAGACTTGAAATAAAGGCTAGAAACTAAGTAAATAACTTTGTAAATTCATTTTTTCTGTGTAATCTTGTAGTAAATAAAGAACACGAACATTTAATCGTTAAAACAACTATTTTTCAACAAGTTAAAGGCAGACTTTCTGTTTTTATAATTATAATTTATGAAGTTTTTAATTTACTTTTCCCTCTTAATATTCTTATTTGTTAGCTGTGAAGCAGAAACAGATGAAGGTAAAAAAGAAAATAGTAGTGAAGCTCGAAAAGCGAAAGGAGGAGGAATTGTCTATGGAGGAACTTTAAAATTAGCTAGAAATCAAAAAAACGCTTCAATTTTTCCAGCTAAAGTAATTGACGCATCGACAACTGTTATTGTAAATCAGATTCACAATGGACTAGTTAGATTTGATGGAGAAGACTTATCAGTATTACCTGCAATTGCTAAAGATTGGACAATAGACAATTCACAAACTATTTATACATTTGACTTAAGAACAAACGTATTTTTTCACAATGACACCTGTTTCGAAGGGGGTAAAGGAAGACGTGTAGTGGCAAGCGATTTCAAATACACTTTTGAATTGCTTAGTCAAGTTGAATATTCATTAAATTTTAATGCTATTTTTAGGGATCAACTTAAAGGTGCTTCAGATTTTTTTGACGGAAAAACTGATCATATTTCTGGTGTAAAAGTAATTAATGATTCAACAATAGAATTAACATTAAACGCTCCTAAAAACTCATTCATATATGGATTAGCACATGTAGCTACTTCAGTTATATCTAAAGAAGCTTTTGACATGTATGGAGAAAATCTTACTGTAGGAACTGGGGCCTTTTTATGCAATAATATCAATAATGAAACAAACGATATATTATTAACATACAATCCAAATTACTACTTAAAAGATGTAGAAGGGAATCGATTACCATATTTAGATTCTGTTCAATTTATATACGTTCCTACGAAAACTAAAGAATTGAACATGTTTAGATCGGGAGAATTATCGGTAATTCATGGACTACCACCATCTAAAATTGCTGCGGTCATTTCTGATGACATTGCAAACTTTAATCAAATTCCACCTAAAACAATTTTAGAACGTAAGCCAGAAATGGGAGTTGATTATTACGAATTTA
>WFNC01000325.1 GCA_015488785.1 Flavobacteriales bacterium
ATCCCTAACGCAATCTTCGACATTAAAAAGAATACCTCTACAGATTGTAACACCAAAATTAAAGTCTTGAATCTTCTCGTCTCATGTTTTTCATTCAGAGTCTTAAAGCGTAGCGGTCTTAAAGTCTTGAATCTTCCAGTCTCATATTTTTCATTCAGAGTCTTAAAGCGTAGCGGTCTTAAAGTCTTGAATCTTCCAGTCTCATAATCTTAAAGCAAAGCGGTCTTATAGTCTTGAATCTAATTTAGAATAACAAAAATGAATAAAAACAAAAACTTGTTAATAAAGAGAAATTACTTTTAAGTATAAAATCGTATCTTTGCCAGCTATGGAAGAAATGGTTTTGATTTTAGATTTTGGTTCACAATACACACAACTTATTGCGAGAAGAATAAGAGAGTTAAACGTATATTGCGAAATACATCCTTACAACAAAATACCAGAACTAACAGCAAACATAAAAGCTGTTATTTTATCTGGAAGTCCTTTTAGTGTAAGAGATGAAAATGCTCCTCAGCCAGATTTATCAAACATAAAAGGGAAATTACCTTTACTTGGAGTTTGTTTTGGAGCTCAGTATTTAGCAAAAGAATACGGAGGAGTCGTAGAAGCTTCCAAGAGTAGAGAATATGGTAGAGCTAATTTATCATTTGTAAATACCGATTTTATATTAACCAAAGGAGTATCCAATCATTCACAAGTTTGGATGAGTCATGGAGATTCTATAACCAAAATTCCAGAAAACTACGAAGTTATATGTAGTACTGATGACGTAGAAGTTGCAGGTTTCCACATCAAAGGAGAAGAAACCTATGGGATTCAATTTCATCCAGAAGTTTTTCACAGTACTGACGGAGGAATATTATTAAAAAACTTTATAGTAGATATTACTCAACTTTCTCAAAGTTGGACTCCCGATTCATTTGTAGATTTAACAGTTCAAGAACTAAAAGATAAGTTAGGAAACGATAAAGTCGTTTTAGGTCTTTCTGGAGGAGTAGATTCTTCCGTTTCTGCAATGTTGCTACACAAAGCAATAGGAAAAAACCTATACTGTATTTTTGTAGATAATGGTTTGCTTCGTAAAAACGAATTTGAAGAAGTATTAGAAAACTATAAAGGAATGGGATTAAATGTAAAAGGAGTGAATGCAAAAGAAGCCTTTTATAAAGAATTAAAAGACCTTAAAGATCCCGAATTAAAAAGAAAAGCAATCGGAAAAGTTTTTATTGACACTTTCGATAGAGAAGCACATTTAATTGAAGATGTAAAATGGTTGGCGCAAGGAACAATCTATCCAGACGTAATAGAATCTATTTCGGCGACAGGAGGACCTTCTGCCACAATCAAATCGCATCACAATGTAGGCGGTTTACCCGATTTTATGAAACTGAAAATAGTAGAACCTTTGCGTTCATTATTTAAAGACGAAGTTAGACGAGTAGGTAAATCAATGGAGATGTCAAAAGAACTATTAGGTCGTCATCCTTTTCCTGGTCCAGGACTTGGGATTCGTATTCTTGGAGACGTTACAGCAGAAAAGGTACGCATTTTGCAAGAAGTCGATTACATCTTTATTAATGGATTAAAAGAAGAAGGATTATACGATGAAGTTTGGCAGGCAGGAAGTATTTTATTACCGGTACAATCTGTTGGGGTTATGGGAGACGAAAGAACCTATGAAAACGCAGTAGCACTTAGAGCGGTTACTTCTACCGATGGAATGACAGCAGATTGGAGTCATTTACCTTACGAATTTTTAGCAAAAGTATCGAATGAGATTATTAATAAAGTAAAAGGAATTAATAGAGTAACCTATGATATTAGTTCAAAACCACCAGCAACAATTGAGTGGGAATAGAATTTATTTTTTAAAACAAAGTACTGAATACAATAATATAATGAAACAAATACTAATAATTTTCCTGCTGACATTGAGTACCTCTTTATTGGCTCAAATTGGTGAAGTTCCAGTTGTCAATCACAATGGTGTAGAATGTTACGAACATACAGTAAAGAAAAAACAAACTGCTTACGGAATTAGCAGAATGTATAAAGTAGATATCAATAAACTGTTTGAAATTAACCCATCTGCGGAGCAAGGGCTAAATATTGGTAGTAAAATCTATTTGCCGACAGGAAATGAAATTAAAAAAGTAGAAGATAAAGTTAGTTCAACTGCTCAAACGCAAACAGCAGAATCAATTCAACAAGAAGGAGCTAGTTCTACCGAAATAATTCACACAGTAAAAGAAGGGGAGACACTTTGGTCAATTGCGAGAAAGTATGGTGTTAAAGCTCCAGATGTTTTAGATGCTAATCTTGAAAAAGGGAATAACCTAAGTATTGGAGATAAAATAAAAATACCGATTTCCAATGCGGTTAAAAAAGACGAAACAACACCAATCGCAAGTGTTCCTACTAATCCTTTAGAAAATCCTGGCGATAGTATAATTTTACACAAAGTACAAGCAGGTGAAACAATGTATGGTATTTCATCAAAGTACGGAGTGAGTCAGCAAGCTATATTGTCGGCAAATGATAATTTAACTGATGGGCTAAAAAAAGGAATAAAAATTAGAATTCCACTAAAAAGGAAAGTCGTTTTAGCTCCAGAAACAATCAATTTATCGGTTACTAAAAACGTTGATTCACTAACAGAACAGATTAGTGCTATTGCTATTTTAGATACGACATCTACAAGAATAAAAGAGGTTTATGATGTTGCAATTCTACTACCTTTCTACTTAGAAGAAAATAAAAGGAGAAAAGAAAAATGTCCTCCTTTTGGAGAATGTTTAACCTATTCAAAGACTTTTAGAGCGCTTAATTTTCATCATGGGATTATGATGGCAATTGATTCGTTGCAAAATGCAGGAATGAATTTAAATGTTCATGTTTATGATACTGAGAATAACGAAGAGGTAATAAATAAAATTCTTAGTAAACCAGAATTAAAAAAAATGGATTTAATTTTAGGACCTATTTATGTAAAGGAAATAAAGTTGGTTTCTAAATTTGCGAAAGCCAATAAAATTCAAATGATTTGTCCAGTGCCTGTTTCTAATAAAGCTTTATATCAAAATCCTTATGTATCTAAATTAACCGCTTCTAAATATACGCAAGTCGAATATTTAGCAAAGTATTTAGCAAAAACACACAATGCTGAAAATGTAATTTTAGTAAGAAATAAATACAACAAGTCAGACGAGGTATTGTTCAAATTGTTTAAAAGAACATTTGCCCAAGAATTGTTAGCTTATCCAAATCGTAAAATTGATTCAGCAAGAATAGCCGCTAGTGTTGGAACTTCCTCTAAATTAGTGTACGTTCAAAATCAAATGGTTGCTGAGCGTAAAAATATAATAGTAGATTTATCAACCGATTTAGGGCACGTTAGTAACCTGTTTACAAAATTAGCAAGTACAATGAATGCCAATCCATACAGTCGTTACGAAGTAGAATTATTTGGAATGGAAGCTTGGAAAAACTTTGAAACAATAGATGAGAAGTATAAAAATCGTTTTCATTTGAATATAATAACACCTGGGCATGTTGATTTCAAAACAGAAGAATCAATTGAATTTATATCAAAATATAGAACCAGATATGGAACCGATCCTGACAGGTTTGCTTTTATTGGATTTGATGCTGCATTTACCAATTTAAAGGGACTTTTCCTTTACGGAAGTGAGTTTGCAAAGCATTATGATTTATTATTGACGAAAGGAAACTTTACAACAAGCAACTACAAAGCTTCAGAAATCGGAAGTGGATACGAAAATAAGAATGTGAAAATAATACATTACGATAACTACGAATTAAAAAAGATTAATTAATAACAAAGTTGAATTTAAAAATAAAAAAACAAATGAAAGCTACAGCACTTACACACAAACACATCGAATTGGGAGCTAAAATAGTACCATTTGCAGGCTACGATATGCCTGTTCAATATGAAGGAGTAAACATAGAACACGAAGTTGTAAGAACAGGAGTAGGTGTTTTTGATGTTTCCCACATGGGAGAGTTTTTACTAAAGGGAGAAAATGCTTTAGCATTAATTCAAAAAGTAACAACCAATGATGCTTCTAAATTGTATGATGGCAGAGCGCAATATACTTGTATGCCAAACAATGACGGAGGAATTGTAGATGATTTATTGGTTTATAGAATCTCTGAGTTAGAATATTTGTTGGTTGTAAATGCTTCTAATATCAAAAAAGATTGGGATTGGATTTCTTCTCACAATACTTTTGGAGTAGAAATGATTGACATAAGTGATTCGATGTCTTTATTGGCTGTTCAAGGACCAAAAGCAACCGAAACATTACAAAAATTAACAGATGTAAATCTTTCGGAAGTAAAATATTATCACTTTACAAAAGGCGTATTTGCAGGAGTTGATAATGTGATATTATCGGCAACAGGATACACAGGTTCTGGAGGTTTTGAATTGTATGTTCCAAATGAAGTAGCAGAAAAAGTATGGGATGCCGTTTTTGAAGCAGGAGCAGAATTTAACATTAAACCGATTGGTTTAGCAGCGAGAGACACCTTACGATTAGAAATGGGATTCTGTTTATATGGAAATGACATCAACGATACAACATCTCCTTTGGAAGCTGGATTAGGTTGGATTACAAAATTCACGAAAGATTTTGTAAATTCTGAAAACTTGAAAGCACAAAAAGAAGCTGGTGTAAAAAGAAAATTAGTTGGATTCGAATTGTTAGAAAGAGGAATACCAAGACACGATTACATTATTGTAGATAAAGATGATAAAGAAATTGGAATCGTAACTTCGGGAACAATGGCTCCAAGTCTAAAAAAACCAATAGGTATGGGATATGTACTAAAAGAGTTCGCTACCGAAGGAAGTGAAATTTTTATAAAAGTTAGAAAGAAAAATATACCAGCAAAAGTGGTTAAGTTTCCTTTTAAATAATATAAGTAGTGCTTGCTGATTATGAATTAACAATGAATAATTAAAAGTATAAATAGGAATTCAATTCATTTTTTATAAGATGATGATAACTTATGACTTGAATTCAGCTGAGATAAAAAAAGAGTTGTAATATTTGCAACTCTTTTTTATTACATAGTAAAGATTTTAATGAGACTAAATCGTGTTCATAAATTAAAAGAAATACATTATTTTGAATGTTTGACATTGGATAGAAAATTAAAAAATTGACAAAAAACAAACTAAAATACCTTTATTTACTATTCTATCTATTGATATTTAGTTCGATTTGTTCTGCGCAAAATTTAAATACTTTCGACTCTATAAAAGCGAGCCAATTAAAGCAACGTATTTTAGTTCATAACGCTAATGATAGTATTGCGGTAGAAGCGAGTTTTGAATTAGTTAATTTATATTATCAAATCAATTTAGATTCGGCTATTTTTTATAGCAAGAAAGCTTTATTGATTTCAAAAAAAGAAAGAAACGATTCTAAAATTATAGAGGCTTATAAATGGTTGTCTTACTTGTATTCTGTTCAGGGAAAAGAGAGTAAGGCATTGGAGTTTATTCTTTTAGAACTGGAGAAACAAAAAGAAACAAAAGATACCGTTGCAATATTGAGTGCGCTCAACGCTTTAGGTAGTTTCTATGTGACTCAAGAAGAATATGAATTAGCTTTGAAAAGTTTTGACGAAGCGATAGTTCTTTCAAAAACAAATAGGGTAGTAAACAAAGAAATAATTTTCAATTTATATAATAATAGAGCTGTAGTAAAAACAACATTGCAAGATACGGAGGGTGCTCTTTCCGATTTTTTAACAGCTCTGAAATTTTTTAAAAAACAAGAAGGTAAAGGAAATGCCTCTTCGGTTTATTTAAATCTATATGCAACGTATAGTACTTTAAAGAATAATAAAAAAGCAAATGAATATTTAGATAAAACACTAAAGAGCTTAGATTCTACAAGTGAGAATTATAGTAAAGTTTTATGTTCTTTAGCTCAAAAAGTTGAAGATAATAATTTGACTAGAGCGATTGAATTAACTCAAAAGGCTTACAAAAGCGCAGAACAAAAGAATAGGCTTGAAGACATTAAGACAGCTTCATTATACTTATATAAATTTTATAAGAAGAGTAAGGAAACAGAAGCTTCTTTAAGGTTTTACGAAATAAGCGTAAAAGCTAAAGATAGTTTGGTTTCGCTAAAAAATGAAAAAAGAATAATTAAACAAATAGAAAAAAACAGGTACGAAAAACAAAAACTATTAAGTGATGCTGAAAATAAATTAGTATTAACAAAAGAAAAAGAAGCGAAAGAACGGCAAAAAATAATTTCTTACAGTGTTGGAATAGGCTTAGTTTTAGTTGTTATTTTCCTACTCTTTATTTACCAAAAGTTGCAGGTGACTAAAAAACAAAATGCGATTATAGCACTTCAAAAACAAGAAGTAGAAAAACAGAAAGAAACAATAGAAGAAACGCATAAAGAAATTAGAGATAGTATTAATTATGCTGAGCGTTTACAAAGTGCAATTTTGCCACCTCAAAAAGCAATAAAAGATTCTTTTTCAAATAGTTTTGTGCTGTTTAACCCTAAAGACGTTGTCAGTGGAGATTTTTATTGGTTCGAAAAGAGAAAAGGAATCAAATATTTAGCTGTAGCTGATTGTACAGGACACGGTGTTCCTGGAGCATTGGTTAGTGTTGTTTGTTCGGGTGCTTTAAACCAATCGGTGAAAGAGTTTTTACTTAAAGAACCAAGCGAAATACTAAATAAAACACGAGAGATTATAGTCGGAACTTTTGCCAAAAGTGATGAAGATATAAAAGATGGAATGGATATCGCTCTTTGTAAATTTGAAAATGATAAACTCATTTTTTCAGGGGCAAATAACCCACTTTGGATTGTTAGACAATTGAAAGAATTAACCGAAGTACAACAAAACGATAGAAGAACAGTTGTCTTAAATGATTTGGCACTAATAGAAATACCAGCCAACAGACAACCTGTAGGTCTAAGTTTAGAAATGAAACTTTTTGAACAAAAAAAAATAGATTTGATAAAAGGAGATAAAATATATTTATTTACCGATGGTTATGCCGATCAATTTGGAGGAGCAAAAGGGAAAAAGTTAAAATCAAAAGCACTTAAAGAAATATTGATTTCTATTTCTAATCAATCAATGAGCGAGCAAGAAGTCTATTTATCAAAGTTTTTCAAAAACTGGATAGGAGGAGAAGAACAAATAGATGATGTTTGTATGATTGGAGTGGAGGTTTAGAGCGCTCTGTTTCTCTAAAATAAAGTCACATAGATTAAGCTCGTGAGTTTTGATTTGAACAATTAACCCCAAAGAATAAAAGTTGTTTCTATTGAGTTTGGTAAAGTAAAATCGTACCTTTGCGAAATGCTAAATGAAATGTTTTTTTTTCTAAAGAGATTAACACGTTTGAAAAAGCAGAAATAAGGAAACAATGGAAAATAGAAAGAAAGTAGAGGTTTGTCACACGCCAAGTTTGTATCATCAATATGAGAAAGAGAACCAAATCGTGGTTGCAATTGATGTTTTGAGAGCAACATCGGCAATGTGTACAGCTTTTGATAATGGAGTGGAGAAAATTATTCCAGTTTCGACGATTGAAGAAGCAAAAGCATATAAAGCAAAAGGATATATTGTCGCTGCCGAACGAAAGGGAGAAATGGTAGAAGGTTTTGATTTAGGGAACTCTCCATTTGGTTATACCGATGGGAAATACAAAGGCGAAACAATTGTAATTACAACAACAAACGGAACGAGAGCAATTAATATGGCAAAAGATGCTGATACGGTTGTGATTGGTTCTTTATTGAATTTAGATTATTTGAGTGATTGGTTAATAAAACAAAACAAAGATGTATTGTTGTTAGCTTCTGGTTGGAAAGATCGTTTTTGTTTGGAAGATACGATTTGTGCTGGTGCTTTTGTCGATAATTTGATTAAATCAACAAAATTTACTTGTGACGAAGATTCTTCTATTGCAGCAAAGTATTTGTATTTGTCGGCTAAGGATAATTACATGGCTTTCTTAAAAGCATCTTCGCACAGAAGAAGATTAAAAGCATTGGATTTGAATAAAGATATCAAATATTGTCTAACTCCAAATCAAACGAACGTAATACCTGTTTTGAAAGGGGATGCTTTAGAATTAATCTAAAAAAAATAAAAAGATGATGAGTTGGTTTTCAAAAAAGAAAGAAGATAAAAGTTCAAATATAGCTTGGGTAAATTTGGAGAACGTAGAAGAATTAGAAAAAATTAAAGCGTTATCTAATGAAAAACCTGTTGCTATTTTTAAACACAGTACCAGGTGTTCGATTAGTTCGATGGCTAAATCTAAATTGGAACGAGATTGGGATTTAACAACCGATGAGCTTACGATTTATTATTTAGATTTAATTCAGTTTAGAACAATTTCTAATGAAATCGAATCGTTGTTTTCGGTGGAACATCAATCTCCTCAAATTTTACTAATAAAAAATGGAGAAGTTACTTATCAGGCTTCGCACAGTGGTATAAGTACTTCGGAATTAAAAAAACAATTAGTATGAACAACAAAGGATTTTTTAAAACATTTAGAATTATAGCAATACTAGAGGGTATTTCTTTTTTATTGATCTTATTTGTATCGATGCCCTTGAAATATCTATTTGATATGCCTCAATTAACTTTCCCTTTAGGAATGGTTCATGGGTTTTTATTCATAGCCTATGTAATCTTAACTTTCTTAGGTAAAATGATAGAAAGGTGGTCTATCAAAGTTACAGCTATTATATTTGTAGCCTCATTTATTCCGTTCGGAACTTTTTATATAGAAAAGAAATATTTACAGGATTGATAAACCTCTATTTTTTTGTATTTCGGACAGTTGATAAGAATAAAATAAGTAGTCTAGGTCTTTGAGTATTAAATCTTAAAGTCTAAATTTGCGTTAGGGATGGAAGCGGCATCCTTTTTTGTTTTTCACAAAAAAGATATAGCGGACAGCCTGTTTAAACGCCCAAAAAAAGAAGTAGAAGAGTAATAATTATAAAAATAAAAAAATGTCAGACGATAAGAAAATAATATTTTCGATGGTGAATGTGAGTAAAAACACACCTGAAGGAAAACAAATATTGAAGAACATCTATTTATCATTTTACTATGGTGCCAAAATAGGTATTTTAGGATTGAATGGATCGGGAAAATCAACTGTAATGAAAATTATAGCAGGTTTGGACGATAAATATCAAGGGGATGTTGTTTTTTCGGATGGATATTCAGTTGGGTATTTACCGCAAGAACCAACATTGGACGAGAATAAAACCGTAAAGGAAATAGTGCAAGAAGGAACGCAAGAAATTGTGGATGTTTTGGCTGAATATGAGGAGATTAACAATAAATTCATGGAAGAGGAAATCTTAAATGATCCTGATAAAATGAATGCGTTGATTGAAAGACAAGGTAAAGTTCAAGAGAAAATTGATCATTTGGATGCTTGGGATTTGGATTCGAAGTTAGATTTGGCAATGAATGCTTTGAGAACTCCAGATGGAGATACGCCGATTAAAAACCTTTCGGGAGGTGAACGTCGTAGAGTTGCTTTGTGTCGTTTGTTGTTGCAAGAACCAGATATTTTGTTGTTAGATGAGCCTACGAATCACTTGGATGCTGAGTCGGTACAATGGTTAGAACAACATTTGTCTAAGTATAAAGGGACAATTATTGCTGTAACGCACGATAGATATTTCTTGGATAATGTAGCAGGTTGGATTTTAGAATTGGATAGAGGAGAGGGAATACCTTACAAGGGAAATTATTCTTCTTGGTTGGAACAAAAATCGAATCGTTTGGCGAAAGAAGAGAAACAAGAATCTAAACGTCAAAAAGCCTTGAAACGTGAGTTGGAATGGGTAAGAAAAGGAGCGAAAGGAAGACAAAGTAAAGGTAAGGCTCGTTTGAATAATTATGAAGCGATGATGTCGGAAGACATTAAGGAAAAAGAAGCACGTATAGAAATTCCAATTCCAAATGGTCCTCGTTTGGGGAGTGAAGTTATTGAATCGGTTGGAGTTTCTAAAGGATATGGAGATAAGTTGTTGTACGAAAACTTAAACTTTAAATTACCTCCTGCAGGAATTGTTGGAATTATTGGTCCCAATGGAGCTGGTAAAACAACTTTGTTTAGAATGATAATGGGCGGAGAAACGCCAAATTCAGGAGAATTTAAAATTGGTTCTACGGTAAAGATTGGTTATGTCGATCAAGCGCACAAAGATGTTGATTTGGAAAAATCAGTATATGAAGTGATAAGTGGAGGAAATGAAGTAATGGAAGTTGGTGGTAAAACTATAAATTCTAGAGCTTATGTCAGTCGATTTAACTTTAGTGGTTCTGACCAACAAAAGAAAGTAGGAGTACTGTCTGGAGGGGAAAGAAACCGTTTGCACTTGGCAATGACCTTGAAAACTGAAGCTAATGTTTTACTTTTAGATGAGCCAACTAATGATATAGATATCAATACATTAAGAGCA
>WFNC01000326.1 GCA_015488785.1 Flavobacteriales bacterium
CCCACTTTCAATCAATTCAAAAATGTAAAAAATATTTTTGTGATTTCAACTTAAATCACCCACCAACCATTTTCTTAATTTCGTTCAATTTCATTAAGGCTTCTATTGGAGTCAGCGTATTAATATCGATGTTTACTAACTCATCTTTTACTTGTTGCAATGTAGGGTCATCTAGTTTAAAAAAACTAAGTTGCATTCCCGATTCTTCGGCTAGTTCCTTGGTTTTGTTTCCTAGTTGTTCTGCTGAATGTGATTTTTCAAGCTTCTTTAAAATTTGATTTGCTCTGTCTAAAACTTGCTTTGGCATTCCTGCAACTTTGGCTACGTGAATACCAAAACTGTGTTCGCTTCCTCCTCTTACTAGTTTTCTTAAGAATATAATTTTCTTTTTTATTTCTTTTACCGAAACATTGTAATTCTTGATACGGTCAAACGCCGATTCCATGTCATTTAATTCATGATAATGGGTTGCAAACAAGGTTTTCGCTCTCGTTTTTGGGTTTTGATGGATGTATTCGGCAATTGCCCAAGCGATGGAAATACCATCATAAGTACTTGTACCTCTTCCTATTTCATCTAAAAGCACCAAACTTCTATCGGTAAAATTATTAAGAATACTTGCCGTTTCATTCATTTCTACCATAAAGGTTGACTCTCCACTTGAAATATTGTCACTTGCTCCTACTCTTGTAAATATTTTATCTACAATTCCTATTTCAGCGCTTTGAGCGGGAACAAAACTTCCCATTTGTGCCATTAATGTAATGAGTGCCGTTTGCCTCAATAAAGCAGATTTACCACTCATATTGGGACCTGTAATCATGATTATTTGTTGGGTTTTATCATCCAAATAAACATTGTTGCTTACATAAGACTCTCCCAAGGGAAGGTTTTGTTCTATAACAGGGTGACGACCTTCTTTTATATCTAAAACTTTAGATTGATTGATTGTAGGGCGAACGTAGTTTTGTTTTATAGCTGTTTTACCAAAAGAAAGAAGACAATCCAAGCGTGCAATAAGCGTAGCATTGTGCTGAATCGGTTGAATATAATCTGTGATAGCAAAAACCAATTGTTCGAAGAGTTTAGCTTCTAAAACTTGTATTTTTTCTTCCGCTCCTAATATTTTTGTTTCATATTCTTTTAACTCTTCTGTAATGTAACGCTCTGCTTGGGTTAAGGTTTGTTTTCTAACCCAAGTATCGGGAACTTTTGAAGTATGCATGTGCCGAACTTCAATATAATATCCAAATACATTGTTGAAGGCTATTTTAAGCTTCCCAATTCCTGTTTCTTCCATAAGACGTTCTTGCATTTGAAGAAGGTAATCTTTTCCTTTATATGCAATTGCTCTTAGGTCGTCTAATTCTTTATTAATTCCTTCTTTTATAACATTTCCCTTAGAAACTAAAACAGGTGCTTCGTCTTGTAATTCGTTCTCTATTTTTTGACTAATAAGTTTACAAACATTTATTTGATCTGCAATTTTTTGCAATGCTTTGTTATTAGACTTTTCGCACATTTCCTTTATCGGTTCCAATGCTAGAATAGAGTATTTTAAATAAACTGTTTCTCTTGGCGAAATACGTCCTGCAGCGACTTTTGAAATCAAACGTTCTAAATCCCCTATGTGTTTTAAATGGGTTGTAATGTCGTCAACAAAATCGTTTTCTTCTGTAAAGAACTTTACAACATCTAATCGATCGTTTATTGATTGTTCATCTTTTAGCGGAAGTACAATCCATCTTTTCAATAGTCTCCCTCCCATTGGCGACACGGTAGCATCTAAAACATCAATTAGTGTTATTGCTCCATCATTGTGAGAATATACTAATTCTAAATTTCGAATTGTAAAACGATCCAACCAAACATAATTGTCTTCGTCTAGCCTCGAAATTTTAGAAATATGGTTAATTTTGTTGTGTTGCGTATCAGCCAAATAATACATTGCTGCTCCAGCAGCAATAGTGGCTAAGTTTAGTTTTTCGACCCCAAAACCTTTAAGAGACGCTGTTCCAAAATGTTTTAGTAAAGTCTCTTTACTATAGTCTTCGGTAAACACCCAGTCTTCTAACTTAAAAGTATAGAACTTGTCCCCAAAGCTTTCTTCTAATTTTTTCTTATAATTTCGTTGATAAAGTATTTCGCTAGGGTTAAAACTCTGTAGTAATTTATCAATATAATTTATACTTCCTTCGGCTACCAAAAATTCTCCCGTAGAAACATCTAAAAATGCAACTCCGGCATCTTTTTTATCAAAATGTACCGCTGCCAAAAAATTATTTTTCTTATTGTCAAGCACTTGATCATTGAAAGCGACTCCTGGTGTAACCAATTCGGTCACTCCTCTTTTTACAATTTTTTTGGTCTGTTTAGGATCTTCCAATTGATCACAAATTGCAACTCTTTGCCCTGCTCTAACTAGTTTTGGCAAATAAGTATCTAACGAGTGATGCGGAAATCCTGCTAATTCTAATTTAGAATCACCATTATTTCGAGCAGTAAGTACAATTCCCAATATTTTTGAAGCAAGAATGGCATCGCTCCCAAAAGTTTCATAAAAATCACCTACTCTAAACAACAACAAAGCATCTGGATATTTTGTTTTTATCTGATTGTATTGTTGCATCAAAGGAGTTACCCTTTTCTTTTCTGCTTTTTTTGCCATTGGTTATCGTCTATAGATTCTTAAAAAAATAAAGATACTAATTATTAGATTTATTCACCAAATGCTTTTGATTTATTGTTGGAAAATCAAATTTTAAACTTACGATATGATAAATTATTAGTAAACGAAAGGGAGAAATGGCTAAAAGGGAACGAGAGTATCACTTTCCCAAGATAGACCGAAGTGAGAGTGATTTGAGGTTTCTGTTTTCTCAATGTTCAGAAGGTTTTAATGCGAAATGCTCGGATTGTAACTCGTTACAAACAAGGACTAGATAGAAGTCAAAACTGTTTCTCATTAACTTTATAAAATATACACCTTTCTCCCTTCATCTCTTGTAAACAACTATCTGTGAGAATATAACTAGTTTTTTCAATCTTGTCAAATTTATGGAAGTAGATTGTTATAGTATCACCATTTATGATACTCTCCCCATGATATCTATCTCTTTTTCCAGACTCAAAATGCATCTCTTTAAATAGAATCTTTCCAGATTTTTTAAGTTTAAACTGAGTTTTATAAAAACCATTTTGATAATATAATCCGTATGGCGAACTTTTTGCCACTATACAACTACTTGCTAGAATAACAATAAAACATATTACGATTAACCTGTTCATTCGTTTTTTAAAACTTTGTTTTAGGCGCATTTCAATACCTAATTGGTATTACCACCTTTCTCAGAACTTGAATCCTTTTTTGATAATCTTTCTTGACTTACTTTTCATTAACTTAGTATTTACAACTTTTGCACTTCCTGAATAAGGAAGAACCTGTAATAACTGTGTCTTAATAAAATCAAACTAATTATTATCACAAACAGAAGCAGAAAAAACTACTCAACCGTAACTGATTTTGCTAAGTTCCTTGGTTGATCTACATTACATTCTCTCATTACAGCTACGTGATAACTCAATAATTGAAATGGTATTGTAGCCAATAATGGAACAAGCATATCGTCTGTTTTTGGAATTTCAATAACGTGATCAGCAATTCCTTTCACCACTTTATCTCCTTTTGTTACAATCGCAATTACTTTTCCTTTTCTTGCTTTTACCTCTTGAATATTACTAACTACTTTGTCGTAACTCGCATCTTGCGTCGCGATAACGTAAACAGGCATTTCTTCGTCAATTAAAGCGATAGGTCCATGTTTCATTTCTGCGGCAGGATATCCTTCTGCATGTATGTATGAAATTTCTTTCAATTTTAATGCTCCTTCTAGTGCTACAGGAAAGTTTATCCCTCTTCCTAAGAATAATGCATTTGGTGCATCTTTATAAATTTTCGCAATTGATTTTATGTAATCATCCGATTTTAATACTTCTTCAACTTTACCAGGAATTGCATTTAATTCATGCATCAAACGGGTAAATCTAGCTGGTTCAATTATTCCTTTATTCTTTCCAAACAATAGTGAAATTAGAGTCAA
>WFNC01000327.1 GCA_015488785.1 Flavobacteriales bacterium
CAAGCAACATTTTATTATTTTTTATACTAAAACTGATTTGTTAATTTCCTGCTGAGTAGTAACAAATAACTTAATTTGATTTTACTCATTTTAATTTTCATTTGGTATAATTCTGTTACAAAGCTAACAAACCTATTTTAGATAACCTTATATTATGAAGTGAGTTTGGTATTATATTTTAAAAACACAAAACCGATTAGCTAATTGATTTTAGCATAATCGGTTTCTGTAAATAGAAAATTAAACCAATTAAATATTTAATTGGTTTAATTCAAGAATTTAAGTTGAGTCAATAATTATTAAACAAAACCTAATTTTCCATTTTCAAAGACAAGTGTTATATCATCAGAAGCAGACACTTTGCCTGATAATAAATCTTTAGACAATTCATTTAAAACTGTTTTTTGAATGACTCTTTTTACAGGTCTAGCTCCAAATTGAGGGTCGTATCCAAGTTTAGCTATTTCAAGTTTAGCTTCGTCCGTTATTGTTAATTTAATATCGTTTTTAACTAATCTTTTTGAAAGCGCATTTAATTGAATTGTCACGATGTCCTTAATGTCGTTAAGCGTCAATGGCGTAAACATGATTGTTTCGTCTATTCGATTCAAAAATTCAGGTCTTACTGATTTTTTTAAAATTTCAAAAACATCCTTTTTCGTTTCTTCAATTACGTCAAGTTGCTCATTTTCAGATTTGTCTTCAAAACCTTCAAATTTATCTTGAATTACGTTTGCTCCAATATTTGAAGTCATTATAATAATGGTGTTTTTAAAGTCAACAAGCCTACCTTTATTATCAGTTAACCTACCATCGTCTAAAACTTGTAACAAAATATTGAATACATCTGGATGCGCTTTCTCTATTTCGTCCAATAAGACAACCGAATAAGGTTTTCTTCTAACAGCTTCTGTTAATTGCCCACCTTCGTCATATCCAACATAACCAGGAGGAGCTCCGACCAATCTAGAAACAGAATGACGCTCTTGGTACTCACTCATATCTATACGCGTCATTGCATTTTCATCGGCAAATAAATATTCACTCAAAGCTTTAGCTAATTCTGTTTTTCCAACACCTGTCGTTCCTAAGAATATAAATGAGCCAATTGGTTTGTTGGAGTCTTGAAGTCCCGCTCGGCTACGTCTAACTGCATCGGCAACAGCTTCAATAGCTTCTTTTTGACCAACAACTCTATTCGATAATTCATCTTCAAGTTTGAGCAGTTTTGCACGTTCGCTTTCGATCATTTTACTAACTGGAATTCCAGTCCATCGAGCAACGACATCTGCAACTTCTTCTGCATCAACTTCCTCTTTTATCATTTTAGAATTAGCTTGTAACGCTGTCAATTCGGCCTTAGCAGCTTCTATGTCTAGCGTTAACTGTTTCAATAAGCTATATCTAATTTCTGCGACACGACTAAAATCTCCTGAACGTTCAGCTTGCTCCGCTTCTAATTTCAAGTTTTCTATTTCTTCCTTCGCATTTTGAATTTTATCGACAACAGCTTTTTCACTTTGCCATTTAGCTAAGAAACTATCTCTTCGTTCATTCAGTTCAGAAAGCTCTTCACTTAGAAGACTTAATTTTTTCTTGTCATTCTCACGTTTAATTGCTTCTCGTTCTATTTCCAATTGCATTATTTTACGCTCGATTTCGTCCAACTCTTCTGGTTTAGAATTTATTTCCATTCTTAATTTAGAAGCCGCTTCATCAATCAAGTCAATTGCTTTGTCAGGTAAGAATCGGTTCGTAATATAGCGTTGAGAAAGCTCGACTGCCGCAATTATAGCGCTGTCTTTTATTTGTACTTTATGGTGTGTTTCATATTTTTCTTTTATCCCCCTTAATATGCTAATCGCATCTTCAGTACTAGGTTCATTAATCATTACTTTTTGAAAACGTCTTTCTAACGCTTTGTCTTTTTCAAAATATTTCTGATATTCATCTAAAGTGGTTGCTCCAATCGAACGTAATTCTCCTCTAGCTAAAGCAGGTTTTAGAATGTTGGCAGCATCCATAGCTCCTTGTCCGCCTCCAGCTCCTACAAGTGTGTGTATTTCATCAATGAATAAAATAATATCTCCATCGGAACTTTTTACTTCTTTAATTACCGCTTTCAATCGTTCTTCAAACTCTCCTTTATATTTCGCTCCTGCAATTAAAGCACCCATGTCTAGCGAATAAATAGTTTTTCCTTGTAAGTTTTCTGGAATATCACCACTTACTAATCGATGAGCCAAGCCTTCTACGATTGCTGTTTTTCCAACTCCAGGTTCACCGACCAAAATGGGATTGTTTTTAGATCTTCTTGTAAGGATTTGTAAAACACGTCTTATTTCTTCGTCTCTTCCTATTACGGGATCTAATTTTCCATTTTTAACTTGTTCATTTAGATTTATTGCATATTTAGACAAAGAATTGTAAGTGTCTTCTTGACTCTGAGATGTTACCCGATCTCCGTTTCTAAGTTCTTTAATTATTTGATCTAAGTCTTTGGTGTTTACTCCATTATCTTTCAATAGTTGAGTAGTGCTTCCGTTACTTTCTAAAATTCCGTAAAGAATATGTTCTAACGAAACAAAGTCATCATTCATTTTTTTAGCTTGGCTAGTAGCTTTATCTAAAGAAATTTGAGCATTTCTAGACAATTGTTCTTGCCCTCCAGTTACTTTTGGATAAGAAGATATTATGCTTTCCAATGCCTGATTAAAAACAGAAAGGTTAACACCTGATTTTTTAAAAATATGAGGCAAAATATTTTCATCTACTTGAAATAATCCTTTCAATAGGTGTCCGTTTTCTATTTGTTGATTTTTATTTTCTATCGCTATTTCCCTAGCTTTAGAAACTGCCTGTTGCGATTTTGTTGTATAATTATTAAAGTCCATTTTTATCTGTATTAATTTAAAGAGAAGTTACCAAAAATATATCCATAGAAATTTCTAGGACAAAATGACTTAATTCTTTTGCTTTTCGATTTGTTATATGTTATAATGTCTTAATTTTAAACGATTAACAGTCGAATAGTCATTGTCTTGAAAAAAAAGTGTATTATTGTATTCTATAATATAGCAACCTTTTTAGTTTACTCTCGTCATTACTTGTAATGATAAATATGATAAATATGTTTAAAATAGCCCTACTAAGTTTAATTACTTTTTTTTCTGTTAATTATTTTGCTCAGTGTAATGCTGTACTAATAACTTCTTCAACGAATAACTTCACTGTAAATAATACAAGTATAACACCTTGTTTAAATCAGGCGACATTCAATGTGAGAATGGAAAACGTGTCTCCTTTTTACATGAGTAATATGACATTGATAATTGATTTACCTGATGGAATTAATTATATTAGTGGTTCATCATCTAACGCTACGGAAACGAATATATCAAACCTCAATCAACCAGAGTTTTCTTTGACAGATATAGGCGAATCGACAACCAATAATAATGTTTTATTATTCTCAATTAATATTGACGCTAATTGCGCATTACAGACGTTTTTAGATGCTGGGGGAGTGGTTAAAAATGAAGTAACAATTCTAGCTGATTTAACGAATAATGGAAATACAATAAATTGTAATTTAACACATTCTTCTCAGCCTTACGGAGCTTCAGTTCCAAATTTAGCGATAACAGGAATAACTGAACAAAGTCATAATGGTACAGTTGGCGAAACTTTTCAGCGATGTATTTCTATTATTAATGGAGGTTCAGGTGGATTATCATCTTTCTCTATTGAAGACACTCATGGAGCGGGAATAGTAATTTCTTCTGTTGATGTAGGAACTGTTTCTACTAGTGGCCTTACTGATTTAATTGTTCTTAATGGAGCTGACTTTACTTCCATTGGTAATAATGACAATGTTTTTGATCCGGGAGAAACAATGGTTATTTGTGAAAACGTAAATGTAGTATCATGCGTAGCTACAGCATCTAACTTTAAATACTATTGGGGGTGTAATGGAGAAGTTTGTCAAGAATTAAACGATGGAGCTAATGTTGTTTTTCTTGGAGAAGTTCCAGATGTGGTCGCTACAATTTGGAATAATTATTTAGGGAACGCTAATACGGGAAGTACATATTATGCTTCTTACCCCGCTACAAACTTTACTTACTCAGGGTGTTTTGACGATGGAAGTCAATTTAAATCGAGACTAACTTATACTAATAATGGAACAGGTACGGCTTATAATGTTAATTGTTTTTTAGAAGCAGGGAATAATTGGGGTGGCTATGGACATGGGTTAGATACAGCATCTATGGTGTTTAAATATAACGGAGTGATTCTTCCTAAGACATTGCAAAACTCTATACATCGATCATATAGCTATGGAAGTTGTCTCCCAAATGAGTCTATAGGGGTTACAAATTGGATTATCGACTCTATAGCCCCAGGTGATGTCGTAACTTTAGAATGGAGTTATTTTATATGTATAGATCAAAAGGTTTGTACGAATAGAATGCACAATCTGCATTGGAGGTATACTACTGATTACGAAAACGCATGTAGTCAACCCTATAATATAAATATAACATCTGGGTCAAGAGTATTATATTATACGCAAAATATGATTTTAGATCAATCTCCAGGAACCATGTTCAATGGGGACGTTGGAGGTTATAGTTTTATAAATCAAACAACGGATTTCTTTATTCCTCGAAATACAGCAAATGATGAATTTAGATATAAGATGACATTGCCTAGTTGTGTAACGCTTTCTAATTTTAGAATTATTAGACCTTCAGATGGTGCTGTTTTTACACCTAGTTCAACTACTGTAATAGGAGATACTGTGGAATTGATTTATACCGACTTGCCAACACCTTGGTTGTCCAATACGACGATTGATTTTGATTTAGCAATGTCTTGTGCCGGAGGCTGTGCTTCAGGAGGATACCCTGTTTTGTTAGAGACTTTTTATACACCAGACGTGGGTAATACATGTGAGTTAATGATGGGGTGCAAAACTACGACTGTGAATTTAGTTTGTGGATTGTTATGTCCAGGAATACAATTTAACCAGTACTCTCTTGAACGAACGAACTATGGATTGGCTGATAATGATAATGACGGAATCGCTGATGCTGGAGGTACACTTGATTTATCAACGTTAAGATTGGATCGTTTAGTTTATGGCGATACATTGCAGATTATGTACGGAGGGAATATCAGTAACCCCAGTGATGCTGTCTGGAATTATGCTTATGCAACAACAGAATTAGCAAACGGAGGAAGTTATTTTACTCCAGTAGGAAGTAGTAGTTTGAGAATCTATGATTTTTCAACAGGACTTTACCATTCTTCAAATACTTTACCACCTGTAACATATACGACTGTCTCTACAACAAGAACGTTTAGTCAAGAAATTGATTATTTATCTTTAACTTACGATACTCCATTGCCAGGAGGATATCATTTAAGCGATCAAGATTCGATATTTGTAATTACTAATTTTGTCGCAACGACTAATAACGCATGGAATGTAGCTTCAATATCAGCTATTAGTAATTTTTATGCATCAGCTATTCAAACTCCAGTTAATGATGTAGATAAATTTGGGTGTCCCGAGTTAAATAGAGATATTCAATTATATGGATACAATCATTATAGTGCAGGTTATAATTCTTATGCTGTTAATTCATGTAATCAGGTTACATTATCCCAAACTTATTATATGAGTATTGGGCCTTGGTTTTCTGGACCTGGTAAAAATAGATTTCCTAATGAGTTTCGGTATTTTTCACATCCAGAATTTTTAAATGTTGAATTACCAGATGAATATACTTTTGTAAGTGCTAGGTTTTATTTTCAAAGGCAACGAGGTACATCAAGTAGTTCTACATATGGAACAACGCATGCGGGAGGTTCAGGTTGGTACAATATAGTGCCCGACGCGTCATTATCAACAGCAGATAGTTTAGTTTTCAATACCGGAAATTATTTTGGTCCGGATTTAACGAATGATAGTATAATTTATCCAGATGAAACGTTTTATGGAACTTTACAAACTGTTTTAGAGCCAAATTGTAAAGTGGAGGGAGATATAACAAAAAGAATTAAACACCGTTGGGAATTTTATGATGTAGAGCAATGGCAGGATGATATTACAAGAACGAATACAAATTATTGGGCGGATACTATTGTGACAAGAACAGACGATTATATTTCTTACGATAAACCGAAGTTATTACTTCAAAGTAATTTAATCTCTCAAAATATATCAAGTAATACTGCTGTTTGGAATATTAGTATTACAAACAATTCAAATACGTCTGATGCTAGTAATACCTGGTTTGGGATACCTACTATAGGAACAGTCGTGGCTGATAGTATTTTTGATGCCTCATCTGCTACAATGTTGACACCATCTACAAATGGTATTTTTCAAGTAGGAGGTGTAAATGCATCTCAAACATTAAATTATACTATTTACACTCATATAAATGGTTGTAATTCAGATAGTATAGAGGTCTATCATGGATGGGATTGTGTTGGATACCCTATTGATATTGCAAGTTACCCTTGTACACCATTAAAAACAACACTTTATATTACGCCTTTAATGCCTGAACTATCAAACTATGTAAATATGATAGGAAGTGATACAATAGGTTTGTGCGATACAGCCCATTTTGAATTGAAAATTATTGATTTTCAGTTAGGAAATGCATTTAATTTAGTGACAAGTATTAATGTTTCTACAGGTATGGTAATAGAACCAGGAAGTTGTTATATTAAATATCCAGAATCAGGAACTTTTGTAAGTATTCCAAACCCAATAAATACAAGTGGGAATAATTATGAATGGGATGTTTCTGCTATTGAAGCAACTATTGGAACAGATGGTTTAAGCGGAGTATTAGATCAAACTAAAAATAAATATTACATTCGTTTTAATTGCCTTACAGATTGTGATTATACATCAGGAAGTAGGGTTACTTGTTTAACAACGGGGGATGCGAAATGTGGAAGAAGCTTTAGTTCTAATGTGGGAGTTGCAAATCAAGTTTTTATTGGAGATGCATTACCTCCTTACGAAGCAAATATTAGAATAAACACAACTTATATTACTCCTTGTTTAGGGAATACAGCTATAGAGTTGCAAATTATTAATAGAGGGCCTTTAGTATTTGGAGCAAATGATTCTATCTCTTTTAGATTAGATAATGGAATAAACTATGTTGCAAATTCTTTTTTAGCAATTTTAAACTCTCCAACTAACGGTGTTCCTACAATTATTAATAATAATGGAATTGATGAATTATCTTGGAAACTTCCATCTGGAGTTGCAGTTGGAGATACAACAAAATTCTCATTTTCAATCAATGGATTACCTACTGATTTAGAATGTGGCGTTTTGCAATTAGGAGCTCAAATTACGACTTATGGAGGGGCGGTTTGTTCAACAACAGGTTCGTTTTGTAATATAGATATTGCAACAGCTGATACATTGAAGAATATATTTATCTATAAAGGTTATTTGGATGTTTCAAATTCTATAAATTCCTATTCCGTTCCAAATGCTCCAACAGGAGAAACAGGAAATATATCATTTGATATATTCAATTCTGGAGAAACGATAAGTAGTGGAACTGAAACAATCATTCAATATTATCAAGATACAGATAACGATGGAGTTTATTCAGGAGGAGATACATATATAACAAATGACACAATTCTAAGTCAGTTGAATGCTAACACAAACTTTAATTACACAGGAGTAATTGATATTCCAGCAGGTCTAGGATGTAAATTAATTGCAGTTATTGATACAAGTTTAAATCCTTGTACATGTACACCTTCTCAAATATTAATTAATTTACCTTTAATTTCACCTTCATACAATGACACGCTTTGTTCCGGAGGAAGTATTCAAGTAGGCTTAGCTCCAATTAATACTTATGGTTATTCATGGAGTCCAGTCACTAATTTAAATAATTCTAATCTAGCACAACCAAATTATTCTCCAATAATAGCTTACCCAGCAACAACTACTTTTGAGTTAGTAAGAACAATTGACAGGGGGAGCTGTTTAGCAAAGGATACGGTAAATATTCTTGTTTATTCAAATCCTCAATCTAATGCTGGATCAGATCAAAGTTTATGTAATGTAAACAGTACTACCTTAGCAGGAAATGCACCATTAGGAACCGCAACAGGACTGTGGACAATGGATGCAGCACATACACAACCAAGTGCTGTAACATTTTCCGATGCAACTTCAAATGGGAGTACTATTTCAAATCTTCAAGAAGGAACATACCAATTCGTTTGGACAGTAAGCAACGGAACATGTAGTCCTATAACTGATACCGTAGCAATAAATATATATGATACACCAACATCAAATGCAGGAATAGACGATAGTTTATGTAATGTTTATACTTATACCATGTCAGGAAGTGCTCCGATAGGAACTGCAACAGGATTGTGGACAATGGACGCAACTCATACACAACCAAGTGTAGTAACCTTTGCTGATGCCACTTCAAATGGGAGTACTATTTCAAATCTTCAAGAAGGAACATATCAACTTGTATGGACAGTCAGCAACGGAACATGTACACCTGCAAGGGATACAATGCGTTTAAGTGTGTTTGATACCCCAACCGCAACAGCAGGAATAGACGATAGTTTATGTAATGTTTATACTTATACGATGTCAGGAAGTGCTCCAATAGGAACGGCAACAGGATTGTGGACAATGGATGCAACTCATACGCAACCAAGTACTGTAACTTTTGCTGATGCGACTTCAAATGCTAGCAATATTTCAAACCTTCAAGAAGGAACGTACCAACTCGTTTGGAAAGTAAGCAACGGAACATGCACACCGGCAAGAGATACAATGCGTTTGAGTGTATTCGATACCCCAAGCGCAACAGCAGGAATAGACGATAGTTTATGTAATGTTTATACTTATACGATGTCAGGAAATGCTCCGATAGGAACGGCAACAGGATTGTGGACAATGGACGCAACACATACGCAACCAAGTGTAGTATCCTTTGCTGATGCAACTTCAAATGTTAGTACTATTTCAAACCTTCAAGAAGGAACATATCAATTGGTTTGGACAGTCAGCAACGGGACATGTACACCAGCAAGAGATACAATGCGATTGAGTGTGTTTGATACCCCAACGGCAACAGCAGGAATCGACGATAGTTTATGTAATGTTTATACTTATACGATGTCAGGAAGCGCTCCGATAGGAACAGCAACAGGATTGTGGACAATGGATGCAACACATACACAACCAAGTGTAGTAACCTTTGCTGATGCAACATCAAATGTTAGCAATATTTCAAACCTTCAAGAAGGAACATATCAACTCGTTTGGACAGTAAGTAATGGAACATGTACACCTGTTAGCGATACAATGCGTTTAAGCGTATTCGACACCCCAACGGCAACAGCAGGATTAGATGATAGTTTATGTAATGTTTATACTTATACCATGTCAGGAAATGCTCCGGTAGGAACGGCAACAGGATTGTGGACAATGGACGCAACACATACGCAACCAAGTGTAGTAAGCTTTGCTGATGCAACTTCAAATGTGAGTAATATTTCAAACCTTCAAGAAGGAACATATCAATTGGTTTGGACAGTCAGCAACGGGACATGTACACCAGCAAGAGATACAATGCGATTGAGTGTGTTTGATACCCCAACCGCAACAGCAGGAATC
>WFNC01000328.1 GCA_015488785.1 Flavobacteriales bacterium
TACCCAATAAGCTTAAAATTGAGCTGATAAAAAATATCAGCCAAGATATTGTTAATAATACTGTTAATAAGTAATTTTCTTTTTCTTTATAAAATTCTTTTCTCATTATGATTTATTCTATAGTATTTTCTTCTCTTGTTATTTTATAATTAGTTTCAACATCGCCAGAGTTAAAATCATCAATTTTGTTACTATCATTATCCTTATACAGTACTTCCCAAATGACATTATCATCTTTATCATAAGCTTTTAAGTTTAATGTTTTTTCCACTATTCTATCTTAGCTATCTTCTAACTTATGCATTTCAAATTTAGAACCGTCAGCAAGCCCTAAAACAGTGCGAGATAAAGATGTAGTTATTGAGAATACAGTGTATGTCCACTTCCCTATATTTCCAGCATTCTCAACGCCTAGTTTTTCTTCAATTCCATTACCAAGAAGTTCTCCATAATTACTGACTTTATGAAGTTTCTTATTTTGATTTTCTTTCTTTTGAAATGAATCTGCGAATTGACCAATTCCTAAACCAGCCTGACCTGTCCCTACTATAATCATCGCTGTTCCAATAGGTACGGTTGCTCCCTCCCAGACATAGCCATCCCAAAAGGGTAATCGTCAGGGTAAGTTACAATGTTAGGATTAAAGAAATTACCTGCATTTACAGTCGCATTTAAATTAGATATGTAAAATTTTTCGTTCAATCTTCTTTTTATTTCTACTTGTAAATATACTAAATTTATGTTATTAATATACGTTCTTTGTAAATCAATTGCTGTTATTATTATCTAATCTAATTTTATGGTTGTTGCATTGAGCGTATTTTTATTGTCTCTAAAACCCCGATATATAAAATACTTTTCTTTTCTTTGCGTTAGGGATAATAGTGGCATCCTTTTTTGTTTTTTACAAAAAAGATATAACGGATAGCCCGCCTTTTTTTTTGTTTAAAAAAAGGAACGCCCAAATTATTTAGAAGACTAGAATATTAGAATGAAAGTTTATTTAATCCTTATTTTTATTGCATTTGCTCTTGCTGTGAAAGGTCAGACGGCTAAGCTTGTTGGGGTGATTAATAATGAAATTGAAACGCCTGTAAGAGACGTTAACATTGTGGTGGTGGGGACTAACTTGAGGACTGTGAGTAATTTTAGAGGGGAGTTTGAATTGGTGGTTCCTGCGAACAAAAAAATTATAATTAAGATATCGAATGTTGCTTATTCTTCTAAAAAAGTGACTTATAAATTGAGCCCAAACGAGGTTAAGGAAGTTAATATAAAGATGAATTATAAGTCTTTGGGGGTTGTAGATGTGGAAGGTTACAAGCCAACTCATGGGACAATTGAACGATGGGGAAACCCGATAAAACCGAGTGAAATAGCTGTTCCTTCTGGAAATTTGGAGAATACTTTGCAGTTTTCACAATTTGGTGTTTCTCAGAACAATGAGCTTTCGGCGGGGTATAATGTAAGGGGGGGGAATTTTGATGAGAACTTGGTTTATGTTAATGGAATTGAGGTTTATCGCCCGTTTTTGGCACGTACAGGTCAGCAGGAAGGGATGAGTTTTGTAAATCCGTATTTGGTTGATAATATTTTGTTTTCGGCTGGTGGTTTTAATGCTAATTATGGTGATAAATTGTCTTCTGTTTTGGATATTACTTACCGAGAGCCTAAGAAATTTAAAGGTTCGTTTACGGCTAGTTTGCTGGGAGCGGCGGCACATGTTGAGGATACTATAAATGTTCGGTCTAATTATATAACAGGTATTCGATATCGTACAAACTCTTATTTATTGGGGGCTTTGGATACGAAAGGAGATTACAAGCCGACGTTTATTGATTATCAAGGAATGTACAATTATTACTTAAATGAGAATTTGAAATTGACGCTTTTTGGTACTTATTCGAGAAACATTTATCGTGTTGTACCGACCAATAGGGAAACGAGTTTTGGCTCGATTAATCAAGCTTTGCGATTTACTGTTTTTTATGAAGGTCAGGAGGTTACAAAGTTTGAAACTTACATGGCTGCGGCAAAAATAGAGCAATCAATTTCTGATAATTTGAAGATGAATTACATTGCTTCTCGTTACAAATCTAAGGCTTACGAGAACTTTGATTTGCTAGGAGAATATAAGCTTGATGAACTAGAAAGAGATTTGGGAAGTGACCAATATGGCGAAGTTGCTTTTAACCGAGGGGTTGGTTCTTTTTTAAAACATGCAAGAAACAAAATAGACGCAGAGGTTGTTAATTTTTCGGCAAAAGGGCAGTATTATTTTAAAAACGATGAAAAAAGTTTGAGCAATAGTAATTTAAGATTTGGAGCTAAATATCAACATGAATTAATAAATGATAAACTAAGCGAGTGGAAATATTTAGACTCTGCTCGATTCAACATCCCCCACCCTACTGATTCGGTGGGTTATGTAGATCCTACAGCGCAAGAATATCAAGAGTTGGAATTGAGTTATGTTTTAAAAAGCAAAAATACTTTGTCGAGCGACCGATTGACGGGTTTTGTGCAATATGAAAAGAATTTTAGTTTTGTTGATTCCTATCATTTACAAGATTCTGTTCGATTAAAGGATACGACTTATTTTGTAGATACAACTTTTGAAACACGTAAATTTTTGAATGCTACTTTAGGAGTTCGAGCGAACCATTGGACGTATAATAATCAAACGGTTTATTCTCCTCGTTTTAATATGACTTTTAGACCTGCTTGGTTTTTTATGAAAGGTGATGAGCTTTACCGTAGAAATGTTTCTTTTCGTTTTGCTACGGGTTTTTATTACCAACCTCCATTTTATAAAGAAATGAGAAACTTAGCGGGACAGTTAAATCCTACAATTCGAGCTCAAAAATCGATTCATTTTGTGTTGGGTTCTGATTATACTTTTTTTGTAAAAAATAGACCTTTCAAACTGGGGGCAGAAATTTATTATAAATTACTTAGTGATGTTATTCCCTACGAAATAGACAATGTAAGAATCCGTTATTACGGAAAAAACAATGCAAAAGCCTACGCACAAGGATTGGATTTGAAAGTCAACGGAGAGTTCATAAAAGGAATAGAATCTTATGCTTCGTTTTCGTATTTGAAAACAGAGGAAGATATATTGGATGATTATTTTTATAAGTATTACAATGCAGGAGGCGAGCAAATTGTAGCTGGTTTTACTGCCGACGATGTTGCTGTAGATAGCACAAAAGTCGAACCAGGCTATATTCCAAGACCGACGGATCAGCGTGTTAATGTCTCTTTATTTTTTCAAGATAAAATGCCTAAGGAATGGGATACCGAAAAAATGAAATGGAGTACTTTTAAAGTAAATTTGACCATGGTTTTTGGTTCTAGATTGCCTTATGGACCTCCAGGAAAAGATCGATTTGCTGATACATTGCGAACTCCTTTTTACAGAAGGGTTGACATTGGTTTTAGTAAAGATCTAATTGGAGATCATACGGACAGAGACAAGTTTAGTCGAAA
>WFNC01000329.1 GCA_015488785.1 Flavobacteriales bacterium
ACTGCTCGTTTCATGAAAATGGGGTCTTTTTTATTTAGCATATCAGTATAAAAATCATTTTTTTTGTTTGCATCTGGTTCAACAATTTTTCTTAAAAACTGAGTGCTAGACTTGATTATCTTTCCAGGAACAAGCTTTTGGAGGGGAACTACTTTTTGAAAGCGGTACATATACGGGAGCTCTAATCTACTTTTGGCACTAGCTATTAGTATTGTTTTTTCAGGAGACATAAAATCAGCCATTTCTGTAGCAATCATACCTCCCAATGAAGCTCCTACAATAATAAATTTAGAAGTCGTATCAATTTGCTCCGCCATTAAGTGAGCGTACGCTTTCATTGTAGTATTTTTTGGAGGAGTAAAGTAGTGTAGGTATTCGACTTCGTAATTATCTCCCAATTCAAGTTCAGTAAAAATACGATAATCAGTACCTAAACCTGGTATAAAATATACTGTAGTCTTTCCTTGAGCCATGGCTAAAGAAAACGGAAATAAGAGAAGAAGGATTATTAATTTCATCATGATACAAGTCTTTTAGAATTTTAAAGGACGTTATATTTAGGTGAATAATAAAAACAAAAAAGAATATATTCTTATTTTTAAAAAAAGCGTAACATATTAATTATTATAACAGTAAATTGAAATAAAAGTAGTTTTTAACTATTTACATAAGCAGCCAAATCTTCCAATTGTTGGTGGCTCAATCGTTCTAGTGTATAATTAGGCATATAAGGTCTGTAACCAGGTAAAGCATAAGTTCCTTTTCTTACAATATTGTAAAGTGAAAAATGTTCGTTCTTTCCCATATGTTTCTTTAAGAATTTCAAATCAATTTTACTCGATTCTAAGGTGAAGTTCGTTACTCTTCCTGGCGCGTGGCAATGCATACAACTTTTATCGTAAATTAATTTTCCGTTTTCAACATTTCCATTCTTACCCAATTCTCTTTCGTTTGTCGGAATAGGTTCTAAAAACGTAGCAGGGGACGCTTGCAAATAGAACGATTTTAACCAAGCGATCAAGTTTTTATTTTCTCCCTCTTTATCGAAAGAATTAAGTTTCTCATAATCTTCAGAAGTTAATTTTAAATCTTCTAATTTATATTCAATACTATAAAAGTAAGCCATTACAGCTTTCAATTCCCAATCGGAAAAAGCCCTACCTTGCGAACATTCTACGGTACACAAATGTATAGCATTAATAAGCGTATCTTTTGCAGGTTTAACCAAGTCTCCATATTTTATTTGATAATCATCATTGTACCAGTGTTCACGATTTACCATTCCATAGAATGTAGTTCCAGACAAAAAAGGAATTTCATTTTTTACCGCATATTTTAATCGAGCTTCCGGATCACTTTTTCTCAAATTGGGATCTTCCATCATCACATTATGACAATCAATGCAAGTGAAATATTTAGATTGTAAATGAGACATTTTCCCATCTGGACCTATCGTTCTTCCTTTGGTTACAATCTCAAAACCTTGATTAATCAGCGAATCATTTGTTTCATTTATATAGTGCAACGGTTTTTTATCGCCCAAAGAAATTAGTACTTCAGTCAAAGAAGATTGAGGAGTAAAATTCCCAACAACAACATCTTCCTGCACAAGAAATAAACCAGATAAAAAAGTAACGCAAATAATTAAAATAGTTTTCATGTGGCTAATTTAGTGAAAAATTATGAAAGTTTTTATCTTATTTTGGTATTCGAATCGATTTTCCAATAAATAGATTCTGTGATGAATAGAAAAGAATACTGTTCCAACTGAGTGAATAAATTCCAAGAATACAAATCTAAAGCATAATAATAAATGTGGAACTGGTACAATACCAGTGCTGAATTAAAATTTACAGATGTTTTAAGTATATATCTATTATTTATACGAAGTATCGTTATCTTTGACCATTCAAAACAAACAAATGACACAAGAAGTTGCTTTATCTATTTTAAAATCAGGAGCCAATGTTTTTCTAACAGGTTCAGCAGGAACAGGAAAAACCTATGTTCTCAATCAATACATTC
>WFNC01000330.1 GCA_015488785.1 Flavobacteriales bacterium
CTAAGAAATGAAACGTCAAAAACTCCGTGATGAGTAGCTCCGTCTTCTCCTACAACTCCTGCTCTGTCAATACAGAATATAACGGGTAGATTTTGCAATGCGACATCATGTACTATTTGGTCGTAAGCTCTTTGCAAAAATGTGGAATAAATCACGCAAAAAGGTATTTTACCTTGAGTAGCTAATCCTGCCGAAAAAGTAACAGCATGCTGTTCTGCAATACCAACGTCAAAAAATCGTTCAGGAAATTGTTCTTTAAACCAATGTAGAGATGAACCACTTGTCATAGCAGGAGTAATTGCTACAATGTTTTTGTTTTTTGAAGCTAATTCTACCAACGTTTTCCCAAATACATCTTGGTATTTTTTTGATAAACTTTCTGCTGCTTTTAATCTAGTTCCTGATTTTACATCAAATTTACCAGGGGCATGCCATATTGTAGCATTTCCGTTTTCAGAATGGGTATATCCAAATCCTTTTATGGTTTTACAATGTAATATTCTTATTCCTCTTTTATTTTTTTGAAGTAATAGTTCATTGTATATTTCTTCAAAATTATTAGCATTTACAATTCCATAATAATCTAAACTTAAATTATTAAAAATATTATCAGAACGTTTATTGCGAAGTCCGTCTAAATGTTTTTCTAATGCTCCCACACTATCGTCAATCGATTGCTGATTGTCATTTATTATGATTAGAATATTAGCATCTAATTCACTCAGGTTATTTAAGGCTTCAAAAGCCATTCCTGCCGTAAGTGCTCCGTCTCCAATTACAGCTATATGTTGCCTGTTGGGTTGGTTATCTAATTTAGAAGCGACCGCCATTCCCATTATTGCTCCAATAGAGGTAGAAGAATGTCCAGTTCCAAAATTATCATATAGACTTTCACTTATTTTAGGAAAACCAGATATGCCATTTAAGGTTCTAAGGGTGTGAAAAGTCGCTTTTCGACCTGTAATAATTTTGTGAGCATAAGCTTGATGTCCAACATCCCAAATCAATTTGTCGTTTGGTGTTTCAAAAATAGCGTGAATCGCTACAGTTAATTCTACCACTCCAAGACTGGCTCCAAAATGACCGGGTGTAACTGCAAGTTGTTCAATGATTTTGTTTCTAACGTCTGAACAAAGCTTCGTTAATTCCAAGACAGACAAAGCCTTTAAATCTTTGGGTGAATTAATCTGTTTTAATATGTCGTCTGATTTTTTCAAGGATTGCAAAGATAACCTTTATTCATTTATTTTTTATTAAGATTGTCTGATAAATAAACGTAAAAGTAAATCGATAGTCAACTATTTTTTAATTTCTATACTGTTTTATGAATAAAATTGAGTCAAATTAGATTTAGTTAATTATATTTTATTAAATTTGTGGTCTATTAATACAGAAAAAAGAAAAAATTATGGATTGGATTGTATTTCCCTTAAGAGACGGATTAGTTTGGTGTTTTGATAATATATTAGAACCAACTGGAAATATTCTAAATTATACTTGGATTGTTCTTGGGTTTATTGGACTTTTTATTTGGTTAAATATGCAAGCTAAATACAATGCAGAAGCTGAATCAAATCCAGATCAAATTAAATAATTAAGATAAAGTTTTTTATCGTTTAAGATTATAAAGAATCAATGATAAAAAATGTCTTAAATAAAATTCCCATACCTATTCAAATAGTTTTAAAACTCTATTTGATCGGTATGGGAATTTTTTCGTTTTATAGAGTGCTACTCTTAATTTCTAATTTTGAAAAGACATTAGAAACAGATTGGTTCTTAGTGCTTAAATCAATGGTTGTTGGTTTACGTTTTGATACTACAATTTCTTGTTATGCGTTAGCCTTACCAATGGTTTTATTGTTCGTAAATTATTATTTGTTAAATGAAAATAAGCTTATTTTTAAAATAATAATGGGACTTACTTTCGTTCTTTATTTACCTGCTTTTTTTATTGCAGCAGTAGATATTCCCTATTTTCACCACTTCTTTGATCGCATCAGTACTTCTATTTTTTTATGGAGTAATGATACCAATGTTTCTTCGGCAATGTTTTTTGAATGGGGCTACCTTTGGCCTTTAATCATGTTCTTGTTATTAAATGTTTTCTTTATTTTTAAACTAAGAAATCTAACACGTTTTTATGCGACGGTTCAGCAACCCAAAAAGAAGCGCCATTTGATTTCTATATTACTATTTCTTACGCTGTTTTTCTTTTCGTTAAGGGGTAAAATAGATTTTAATGTTCCTCCATTAGACATTCGAGATGCTTATCATTGCGAATATTCTTACCCGAACAAGGTTGCTCTAAATCCTACATTCTCGCTTTTGAGAAGTTATTTGGATAGTCAGTTACCTCAAAATGCTACAATTCATTTTATGGATGAAACCGAAGCATTGAAAAACGTTAAAGAATATTTAGGGATAAAAAAGTCATCATTTAAGAATCCAATCGCACGAAAAATTAAAGGGGTCGATTCTTTAATATCAAAACCCAATATTGTAGTGGTAATAATGGAAAGTATGAGTGCTCACAAAGTTGGTCGTTATGGAAACCCACTTGGATTGACTCCTACTTTGGATCGTATCGCAAAAGAAGGAATTGTATTCGATAATTTTTATTCTACAGGAATACATACATTTAATGGTATTTTCTCTACCCTTTATTCCTACCCTGCGATATACAGACAGCAACCGATGAATACCTCGCCAATAAATGAATATTACGGTATGCCAAATGTATTGAAAGAAAATGGATATCAAACGTCATTTTTCACGACACACAATGAGTTGTTTGACAATATTGGAGGTTTTCTTACAGCAAATGCAATCGATAGAATTTATTCTGATAAAGATTACCCCGAAGAAAAACTGATTGGAACTTGGGGAGTAGCAGATGATTATTTATTTGAATATGGAATAACCGAAATGAATAAAATGGCAGAAAAGGAAAAGCCTTTCTTGTCTGTTTTTATGACTTGTAGTGATCATGCTCCTTATACTTTGCCTCCGTATTTTACGCCTAAGAATGATAAAATGACAGAGCAGATTGTTGAGTATGCAGATTGGTCTATTGGTCAATTATTAACGAAAAGTGAGAAAGAACCTTGGTTTGAGAATACACTATTTGTTTTTGTTGCCGATCACGGACAAGCAATGAATGTAGTTTATGAAATGCCATTGAGTCTAAATCAAATTCCTTGTATTATTTATGCTCCAAAATTGATCAAATCAGAAGTTATTGAAGACTTTGGTAGTCAAACAGATATTTATCCGACGCTTATGGGAATTTTGAATATTTCTTACCTAAACGCTACGATGGGAATTGATTTATTGAAAGAAAAAAGGAAGTATGCTTATTTTAATGGAGATGATAAATTTGGTGTAATAAATGATTCACTTTTTTACATTTATAAAGACACGGATGATGAATATCTTTATCGTTATAAGAATAAAGATGTTACGAATTTAAAAGATTCATTGCCTCAAAATAAATTAGAGATGAAGAAATACGCAACTTCGTTTTTACAAACATATCAAGCTATTTTAAATGAAAATTTAGAAAGAGAGAAAGATTAAAATTCTCAAAACAAATATTACTTTTTACAAAAAACAGAAAATAAATGATAGATTTCATAAAAGAATTGACTTTAACAGAATGGGTAGGATATGCAGCTTCGCTAGGTGTATTGGTTTCGTTTTTGATGAAAAATTTAAATACGCTTCGAAAAATAAATTCAATAGGTTGTGCTCTTTTTGTAGCTTACGGTTTTATGTTACCGATTAGAGCTGGAATGCCGATTATTATAACAAATCTTGTGATTCTAATGATAAACGCTTATTCGTTATTGAAAAAAGAAAATTAAATGCGTCAAACTCAGCTTTATTTTCTAATTACAGGGATTGTATTGTCTTTAATTATTTCTTATTTCTCTGCTCGATATCAGAAAAATCAAGGACATTCATTTGTTCAATCTTTTCTATTTGGTTTTTTAGGATTGGTAGGTTTTACCTTTTGGCTTTGGCAATGGTGGTTTAATGTAAAGTAAATTATGAAAAGTTTTTTTACCTTATTGTTTATATTTTCCTCCTTTATAATTTTAGGACAAAACGATACGTTGCCTGAAGTACAAGTAGAGGCTTCTAAAATCAATTCGCCTTCTAAAACGTATAAGATAATTGAAATTCCAATAAACAACAGCGGAAATTTGAGTGCCGTTTTGAAAAAAAATTCTAGTTTATATTTAAAATCTTATGGAATAGGAAGTCTAACATCTGTTTCTATTCGTGGTGCAAATGCTAGTCAAACTCAATTGGTTTGGAACGGTTTTACAATTAATTCTCCAACACTTGGGCAAAATGATTTAGCAATTAGCTCTGTTTCTTTAGTTGATAATGTTGCTTTGCATTTAGGAGCTAGTAGTCTAGTTAATTCTAGCGGAGGTTTAGGTGGAGCAATTCAATTGACCAATAAGGCAGACTTTAAGAAAGGAGTTAATTTATTTGTTTCTAAAGAAATGGGAAGCTTCGGGATAGATAATACTTTACTAAAAGTTAAAATTGGAAATGAGAAGTGGCAATCTTTTTCTGGAATTTCAAAAAAACACGCAGACAATGATTTCAAGTATCGTGATTTTCTTAAAAATGAACCCGCTATTGTTCGTCAGCAAAATTCAAAGTCAGATCAAATAGAGTTTTCTCAAAATGTGTATTATAATCATTCTACAAAACATCAACTGAGTTTAAAATCTAATTTTGTAGCAAGTCAACGTTATTTACCTTCTATTATGGGTGTAAAAACGAGAGGACAACATCAAGAAGATAAAGCGCTTAAATCAATGTTGGATTGGAGCTACAAATCAACGAACTATTTTCAGCAAATGGCAGTTGGTTATTTTTACGATTACCTTAATTATATTGATACTGCTTCTGCTATTGATTCTAAAGTCAGTACAAATTCGATTAAATATTATTATAAAGGAAAGTATTACATAACGGACGATATTCAATTGAAAGGATCTGTTAATGTTTCTAAAATAGAAGCTAAATCTACAGGGTTTGATAGCGATAAAAATCAATTTAGAAATGCTATATTTTTAGAATATCAGCAGTCGATAAAAGAGAAATTATCTTATACACTAGCATTCAGAAAAGAAATAATCACAAATATTTCGACACCTGTTATTCCTTCGGTAGCTTTTAAATGGAATAAGTGGAAGAGGAGTAGCGTTTTTGCTTCTGCTGCCAAAAATTACCGAACACCAACTTTCAATGATTTGTATTGGAATCCAGGAGGAAATATTGATTTGCTTCCCGAAGATGGTTTGATTAGTGAACTTGGTTTTGAAAACAAAAACAAATTAATAGATTTTGAAATAACAGCTTATTATTCGTTAATCAATAATTGGATTCAATGGCTGCCTAGCGACAAAGGATATTGGCAACCTCAGAACATAAAAAAAGTAGAATCTAAAGGAATTGAACTATCGTTGGCTAAAACATTAAACTTAAAAAAGGTTAAACTAAAGATTAAATCAAATTACAACCTCGTACTTTCTACCAATAAGTCAACAACCGTTAATAATGATGCTTCGCTTGGAAAACAATTAATTTATGTCCCCAAAAATGTTGCGAATATCCACTTAGATTTGACTTACAAAAAAGTTTCTTTAAACTATTTTCAAACATATAATGGGAGTGTATTTATTGATGCTTCAAATAAAACTTATATGCCTTATTTTGCTCCAGCAAGTTTAAATTTGAATTGGCAATTGACAAAAAACAAAGCGAAAAACACAACTAATTTAGGTGTTAAAATAGAAAACCTGTACAACGAAGAATATCAAATTATGGCAAATAGACCAATGCCAGGTAGGTATTTTATGATTGTTTTAAAAATTGAATCCAAAAGATGAAAAATATTTTAATTTTATTTATCGTTACTCTTTTTCTTTCGACTTCTTGTAAAAAAAAGGAAGTAGGACCACAACGAATAGACGGAAGTTCTTACTATAAAGAATTGGGACAAAAAGTTGTGATTGGTTGTGAAGGTAATTTTGGATGGGGAAACGCTTCTTTATCGGTTTATAATTCATTATCAAAAACAGTCTCAAATAATGTTTTTCAAAGTCAGAATGGAATAGCATTGGGTGATGTATTACAATCCACAACCTTGTTCGATGGTAAATTGTTTGTAACCGTCAATAATTCCAATGCTGTTAAAGTTTTAGATACTTCCAATTTTATTTCCTTAGGAACGATAACAGGTTTGAATAGTCCCCGATATTTCTTAGGGATTTCGCCGAGTAAAGCTTATGTTTCAGATTTGTACTCTAACAAAATTACAATTGTAAATCCAACGACATTTCAAGTCACAGGAGAAATAAATACAGGAGGATGGACAGAGAAAATGGTGCTTTTTGATAATTTAGTTTTTGTAACCAAAAAAGCGACGAATCAAGTCTTAATAATTGACAAAGTGACCAATCTCATTACCGATTCAATTGCGGTTGGAAAAGAACCAAACAGTTTAGTAATGGATAGCCAAAATAATCTTTGGGTGCTTTGTAGTGGTGGGATAAACGAAAGTACCCCTCAATTGTTAAAAATTGATGCCTTTAATTATTCTATACTTTCAACTTTTAATTTTCCTTCGATTTCAGAATCTCCAACTTCGTTGGCTGTCGATAGTAGTAGAACCAATTTGTTTTATTTGAATAATGGAGTATTTAAACACAGCGTAGGTTCTTCTTCGCTTTCGAGTACTGCATTTATAGCGAATGGAAATGCTATTTTTTATGGATTAGGAATTAATCCATTCAATAATGATATTTACGTTGCAGATGCTATTGATTACGTCCAAGCGGGAAAGGTTTTTAGATTTTCTAAAGAAGGAACAGAAATTGAGTCTTTTTCAACAGGAATTATCCCTCAGGATTTCACCTTTATTGGGGAGTAACATTAATAGCCATTTTTTGTGAATTTTAATATTTAATTGATATATGCAACTCAATGACAGCGCAGTGTAAAAATGAAATAGATTGTAAAAAAAACATAAAGAGTTAATGACTAAACAAAGACAAGAAATGAAATATACAGATATAATAGAATTACCATTTCTTTGGATAGTTATTATTGTTACTATATTATTTGGCAGTATTAATATTAAGTCTGCAATAGCACAAGAAAACAAACGATTTTTCACCTTTAATCCGATTACCGAAGTTGAATTTAGAAACGCTTTAAAAAATAATTACAATGCTTCTTTTGTAACCGAATTTGATGACCCAACAAAACTTAGAAAAGCATTTGAATCTATTGACAAAACTTACAATGAAAGTGAAAAAGAACTTGCCGAAAGTGAATTATGTAATTCGCCAAGATGCTTGACTTCTTTTAAAGCATATTACCCTGGTCTTAATTTATACCTTTTTCACATATTAGACTACCATTATGAAAAAGCGAGTTTTGTTTTTGCCAGTACAAATGAAATAGCTTCAGGATATCATAGATTTAGAGGCTCGTATGGCGTAATGTCTAAAGATGGACTTTGGGTTGGATTGGAAAGAAATGATTGTGATAATTTTCTTAAAATGGAAATATGCGAATCATCAAAACTTGGAGTTTGGTCTCTTTTTACATTCGACTTTACGGATATTGATATTAATGAACAAGAAAAAACTTTACTGTTTTGGGCAGATAAAAATACTATTGACATTGCTACTCGAGAATATAACCAACAAAATGATAAATATTTATTGAAATATTATGCAATTAAATTTGAATATTAAATAAAATGTAAAATGGCAGCATTTAACAAAAAATATAGTGCATTTTGCAGATAGTACTATAAATGAAGATGATAGCAATTAATAAACATAATGCAAAATTTATAGCGTTGAAATGCCAAACGCACCTTATTTAAATTGATATAATTCAGAATTTTGAAGCGTTATAAAAAGTAAAAACCCCACTGTAAATAATTTACAGTGGGGTTTTTGTTTCTCTATTAATAAGGTAGAGAAAATTTTATTTATCTAAAATCTTAGACGACTAGATATGTATAGGTTTTCCCATCCAAGCTCCTAAAGCAGCTTCTTTTACTCCTTCAGCATAAGTAGGATGCGGATGGCAGATTCTAGCGATGTCTTCAGCAGAAGCTCTGTATTCCATTGCAACTACGGCTTCCATAATTAAATCTGCCGCTCTTGGAGCAATCATGTGAACACCCAAAACTTCATCCGTCTCTTCGTCTGCTATAATTTTTATTACTCCCATTATGTCCATACTTGCTCTAGCTCTTCCCAATGCTTTAATTGGAAATTGACCAACCTTGTATTTTTTTCCAGTAGCTTTAATTTCTTCTTCCGTTTTTCCAACCGAAGCAACTTCAGGCCACGTATAAACTACACCAGGAATCAAATCATAATTGATATGTGGTTTTTGTCCTGTAATAAATTCAGCAACAAATACACCTTCTTCTTCAGCTTTGTGAGCTAACATTGCTCCTTTTATAACATCACCAATTGCAAAAATTCCTTCTACATTTGTTTGTAAATGTTCATCTGTTTCAATTATTCCTCTATCCGAAACTTTTACACCAACGTTTTCTAACCCTAAACCAGCAGTATATGGTTTTCTTCCTACAGCGACTAAACAATAGTCAGCGTCAAAAGTTACCTCTTCGTCTTTTTTATTTTTAGCTGTTACGGTTACTGAATCACCGTTGTTAACTACTTTTTGTACAGCATGCTTAAAGTGGAATTTAAAACCTTCTTTTTTCAATACTTTTTGTAATTCTTTAGACATTGTTTTGTCCATTGTAGGAACGATTGTGTCGGCAAATTCTATTACTGTAATTTTTGCCCCCAAACGTGCATAAACAGTTCCTAATTCCAATCCGATTACACCACCACCAATTACAACTAAATGCTTCGGAACTTCTTTCATTTCCAATGCTTCTGTTGAGGTAATTATTCTTTTCTTGTCAGGCTCCATTCCTGGAAAGAAATTTGGCTTAGACCCAGTAGCGATAATTGCTTTATCCGTTTTAATGGTTTTTTCTCCATCATCACCAACAACTTTAATCGTGTTTTTATCTATAAATGAACCAACACCTTGATAAACGTCAATGTTGTTTTTATCCATTAAGAAACTTATCCCGTCGCAATTTTGACTCACTACCGAACGTTTACGCTCAATCATGGTTTTCAAATCAAAAGATAAATCTCCAGTTGTAATACCGTGTTTGCTAAATGTTTTTTCAGCATCATGATAGTGATGAGAAGAATCCAATAAAGCTTTAGAAGGAATACATCCTACGTTTAGGCAAGTTCCACCTAGCGTTGGATATTTTTCTATAATAGCTGTTTTCAAACCTAACTGTGCACATCTTATTGCAGATACATATCCACCAGGTCCCGAACCTATAATTGTAACGTCGTATTTACTCATTTTTGTTTTATTTTAATGTTC
>WFNC01000331.1 GCA_015488785.1 Flavobacteriales bacterium
ATATTAATGTTACTTATATATGATAATAAAAAGTCTAAAGATAAAACAAAAATGAAACAAAATACAACTAACTTTATTAGTTTATTGACATCTATTATATCTAAAATATTTGCTTCTATAGCTTTTAATGATTGTTTTGTGAAAATGTAAGCAAAAATAAATAGACTAATTACCGTGCTAATTGCAGCTCCAATACTTCCAAATAAATAAATAAAAGCATAATTTAAAAGTATATTAATTAAAAATATAACTAAATAATATTGTAAAATTACTGATGATTTATTAGCTGAAACTAAAATGTCGTGATAATCATTTACCCTAATCAACAAGGTAAGGTTAAATATTAAAAATATAAAAGAACTTTGAAGGTATTTAACTCCAAGGTAAGCTGTAATAATCTCTTGGGAATTGAAAATTAAAAAGAATAACACAGGATAAGTTATCATCATTGTATTCATTATAGCTTTTTTTTTTAGCTTAGAAATTTCTTTGAACTTCTTTTCACTAAATAATTTTGATACTTCAGGTAAAACTATAGCAGCAACAGAACTATAAATAGTAGCAATAAAAGGAACTTCAAATGCTCCGTTTCTGTAAATAGCATAAGCTTTCACGCCTATTAATTTACTTACCATAATACCGTCAGTATAAAGTATAGCAGCTCCAACTATACCTGTAAGCCCAAGAGGAAATCCTTTTTTTATCTGTTCTAAAGCGATTGTTTTATTTATTCTAAATTCTAAATTATTAAATTGAATTATTAAATTAGCAATAAAAAGAAATAATTGACTGATGACTATGCCAAGTAATGCTAGTTCTACAGATTTGTATATTTGTATGGCTGTGATTACTAAAGCTATTTTTAATAAATTAGTTAATACTACTAAGCTTATACTCATTTTTACTTTATTCGTGTAAATTAAATACGAATTAAAACTACCATTAGGTATTGAAAATAATAGACTAAAGCAATAAATAGAAATTAAAAGTGTAAGTTTGGGATTGTTTAGCCATTTTGCGAAGTAGTCGGATCCTAGCCACATTAGAGTGACTCCAATTAAACCAAGTGTAAGTCCGCCAAAAATATTTGAGGATAAAATTGTTGTTTTAGCCTCTTCTCTACTTAAATAAATATATATAATTTGAGACAATCCTGCGGACAAAATTGCAGATGCAAAAGCGATAATTAATATTGCTTGACCATAACTCCCGTAATCTTCATAATCTAAAACTCTTGACATGTATGGTAAAAATAGGATGTTAACCAAAGTATTAACTCCTTGTCCCAATGCTAATATTCCTATTTTTTTTACTCTAGACAATTTTGTTTAATTAGTTTCTATTGAGTTAGATTGATATATTATAGTTTGGTGTGTTCCTAAGAAAGATTAACATAGAATGAACCAATTCACAAAACTCACATAAAAAAAGCATTAAACCAAATGTAAAACGTTAATAAACTCACCTCTATTAACATTCAGGAAAAAAATCATCAAAAAGCACAATAAATATTTAATCGTTTTTTAAAAGAAAAACCCAAAAAGGAATAGCGTATTTCTTACGTCTGTATAAAAAACAACTCCAATAATATTTTTCATCCGAGTTTTCTAATTATTTTGAGTCGAATTGAACATGTAATTATTTGAAAGTAAATCACCTGCGGAAACACCTTCAAACGGTTCTCTTGGATTATTCCCCCCCTGCTAACCAACATTCATTTGTTAAATCTTAATAAGATAAAACGGATGCATTTAATTTATTCAACGCTTCTCGCTTTAATTATTAACCTTGTTAAATTTTAGGATATAAAATAGACTGAATCGAGGTATTATTATATTTCATTTCTTTACTAAATGTATTATATTTAATACATTTACGCTGTATTTGTATTTAAAATGATACACTATGCCAAAAAAGAAACAACTGATATTCCCAAAACAAGCTCACATACTTGAGCAAATGGGGGAGCAGATAAAACTAGCAAGAAAACGAAGAAAACTGACAACACTACAAGTTGTAGAACGAGCAAACATTTCTCGAAACACACTATATTTAATAGAAAAAGGGACGTCTAGTGTTTCGATAGGAGCTTACTTTAATGTGTTAAAAGTGTTAAATTTAGAACTAGATTTTTTACATCTTGCGGCTAAAGATGACTTAGGTAGAAAATTACAAGATTTAGAACTACTTTAAAAAGTAAATTCTACCAATTTCCCGCTAACCAACATTCATTTGTTAAATCTTAATAAGATAAAATGAAGGGGGATGCATTTATTTATTTACCTTTGAAAGTTAATCATAATTAAAAATTATCACTTTGACTTTATTTTACCACATCGGAAAATATTTTATGTTAATGTTCTCAATGTTTACCCGTCCCGAAAAAGGATCGGTGTATTGGAACAGAACAATGGATGAAATTATTCAACTCGGAATAAAATCGCTTGGCATTGTAATTATCATGTCCTTTTTTATGGGGAGTGTTTTAGTTATTCAAACAGCAACAGCAATTGATTCGCCTCTTTTACCACGATATACCGTTGGTTTTACACTCAAACAATCTATGATTTTGGAATTTTCACCAACAATTATTTCGCTTATTTTGGCAGGTAAAATCGGTTCAAATATAGCATCCGAATTGGGTACCATGAGAATACGAGAGCAGATAGATGCCTTGGACATTATGGGAGTTAACTCTGCGGCTTATTTAATCGCACCAAAAATTATTGGAGCAATGTTCTTTTTTCCAATTATCGTAACGTTTAGTATGTTTTTTGGATTCGTAGGCGGTTCTTTTATCGCAGCGACTACTAATTTAGTTTCTTTAGAAGATTTTATTTTTGGAATACGCTCTTTCTCTACCGACAACTTATTTATGTTTACTTACGCTATCGAAAAATCTTTAATCTTTGCATTTATTATCACCTCTATTTCAAGTTACTTTGGTTACTATGCCAAAGGAGGAGCCTTAGAAGTAGGTAAAGCAAGTACAAACGCTGTTGTTTATAGTAGTATATTTATACTGTTTGCCAATGTATTAATCACTCAATTGGTACTGATATGATAGAAGTTAAACATATAAACAAATCATTTAACGGAGTTCAAATTTTGCACGATGTTTCGTTCAAATTCGAAACAGGAAAAACCAACTTGATTATTGGGCAAAGTGGATCTGGAAAATCCGTATTAACAAAATGTATCGTTGGTCTAATAGAAGCCGAACAAGGAGAAATTTTATTTGACGGTAGAAATGTTGTTTCATTAAACAGAAAAGAAAAAAAAGAAATTCGAAAAGAAATAGGAATGTTATTTCAAGGTAGCGCCCTGTTCGATTCCCTTACGGTAGAAGAAAATGTAATGTTTCCGCTAAAGATGTTTTCAAAAATGTCTAAAAAAGAAATGCTCGAAAGAGCAAACTTCTGTTTAGAAAGAGTTGGAATCGTAAACAAAAACAATCTATTTCCATCCGAAACAAGTGGAGGAATGCAAAAACGTATTGCCATTGCAAGAGCTATAGTAATGAAACCAAAATACTTGTTTTGCGATGAACCAAATTCTGGTTTAGACCCTGTAACATCAATGTTGATTGACGAATTGATAAAAGAAATAACAGTAGAAGACGATATAACCACAATCGTCATTACCCACGATATGAATTCAGTATTGGAAATAGGAGACAATATTATGTTCCTCAATCAAGGACACAACCATTGGGTAGGGGATAAAAATTCGATACTTAGAACAGACAATCAGGCCGTGAACGATTTTGTTTACGTCTCCAAATTTTTAAAACAATTTAAAAACAAACTATAATTATGATAAATGGATTAGTACACGCACACTCAGGACTAAGATGGCTTTTATTAATAGCATTGGTATATGCCATATTCAACGCCTTTTCTAAAAAGAAAAATGGAACCTTCCAAGCACAAGACAAAATGATTAGCCTTTTGGCATTTATACTCTCTCACATTCAATTATTACTCGGGTTAATTCTATTTGTATTAGAAAAAAAATGGGAAGGATTCGCACACATGAAAGAAGCATTACCACGATTCTTTGCCGTAGAACATACCCTAGGAATGCTTATCGCAATCGCTTTAATCACAATTGGTTATGCCAAATCTAAAAAACAAACAACAGACAGCGGAAAGTTTTCTAAAATAGCAACTTTCTATTTAATAGGCTTAATTCTAATTCTAATTTCTATTCCTTGGCCATTTAGAGAAGCACTTCAAGGACACTGGTTTTAATAGATCAAAAATTACGAGCTTCTATTGAGTTTATGTGGGGTGTATTGCTTTTTGTAAAAAAACATTGTACATAATACCTTGTACATTTTACAAGAAAAAAAATATAAGTTCATCTATAAATTAGAATAACGCATACAAAAACTGGAAGAACCACTTACAATTACACTATGGGAACGATAGATACAAAAAAGAAAATAGAACGAGCTGTTTTAGTAGGTTTAATCCAACAAGGACAATCCACAGAAGTGGTTTACGAACACCTAAACGAGTTAGCGTTCCTTGCCGAAACAGCAGGAGCAATAACGGTTCGTAACTTTGTCCAAAAACTAAGTTTGCCCAGTAAAAAAACATTTGTAGGAAAAGGAAAGTTAGAAGAAATAGCAGATTTTGTTAAAGCAAACGACATCGAAGTCGTTATATTTGATGATGAATTGTCGCCTTCTCAAATGAGAAATATCGAAAAAATTGTTGAACGTAAAATAATAGATAGAAGTAATTTAATTCTAGATATATTTGCCAATAGAGCACAAACAGCCAATGCCAAAACACAAGTAGAATTGGCACAGTTGCAATATATGTTGCCTCGATTAACCCGACTTTGGACACACCTAGAACGACAAAAAGGAGGAATCGGAATGCGTGGACCAGGAGAAACCCAAATCGAAACAGATCGACGTATCATTAAAGATAAAATAGCAAGACTTCAAGCAAAATTAAAGAAAATTGACAAGCAAAAATCGGTACAACGTGGCAATAGAGGCAAAATGATTAGAGTCGCCTTGGTGGGTTATACCAACGTTGGAAAATCAACAACCATGAACCTTTTGAGCAAGTCCGATATCTTTGCCGAAAACAAATTATTTGCAACCCTAGACACAACCGTTCGCAAAATTGTAATAGACAATATTCCGTTTCTAATGACCGACACCGTTGGTTTTATACGTAAGTTGCCTCACCAATTGGTCGATTCCTTTAAATCTACATTAGACGAAGTGAGAGAAGCCGATTTATTGTTGCACGTCGTCGATATTACCCATCCCGCATTCGAAGATCAGTTAAACACCGTAAACGAAACTTTGGCAGACATAGGAGTAACCGACAAACCAACAATCTTAGTTTTCAATAAGGTCGATGGTTACGAAGCATTAGGAGGATTTGAAGAAGGAGAGTTTTCTCGCCCGAGACTAGAAGATTTAGAAAAAACATGGATGGCAAAAATGCATAATCGCTGTATTTTTATCTCAGCAGTTGACAAAATAAACATAGACGTTTTCAAGAAAATGCTATACGATGAGGTTAAAGAATTGCACATCAAACGATTCCCTTACAACAATTTCTTATACGAAAACTACGAAGAAGAATAGTTAAACA
>WFNC01000332.1 GCA_015488785.1 Flavobacteriales bacterium
CTATTGCAATGGAGTCCACCTCTTCCCATTCCGAACAGAGAAGTTAAGCCCATTTGCGCAGATGGTACTAGAGTAATATCTGGGAGAGTATGTCGTTGCCGGTTTTTAAAAGCCTTTACTAAGTGATTAGTAAAGGCTTTTTTTTTGCTCTTTTTTTTACTATATTAATTAAAAAGTGTAATTTATTATTGTGATCTCTTTATTTTATGTATTTTTACTTACAATGAGGTTTTCTAAATTAATATTATTATTGAGTTTATTTATATACTCTAATCTTAATGCTCAGGATATTCATTTTTCTCAATTTGATTTATCTCCCATTAATTTGAATCCAGCTTTGACTGGCCATTTTGTTGGTGATTATCGTTTTATTGGAAATTACAGAACGCAATGGTCTTCTGTTACTATTCCTTATAATACTTTTAGTTTGGGTGGTGATGCTAAAAATCTATTTACGAATAAAAATATAGCAGTAGGTGTTCAAATAAATCAAGATAAAGCGGGGGATTCTAAGTTTAAAACATTTCAAACTAATCTTTCAGCTAGTTATTTGTTGCCAATTAATGATGCTTCGAATATCTCGTTTGGAGTTCAAACAGGACTCACGAATAAAAAGATTGCTTATGATCCATTATATTTTGATGTGCAGTATGATGGCTATTCTTTTGATCCTAATCTACCTAATCAAGAAAGTTTTAATACCAATAGTAAAACTTACTTGAACCTTCACCTTGGAAGTTCTTATTTTAATCAAATTGATAATCGAAAATCTTTCGGAGGTGGTCTTGCACTGTTTAATATAACTAAACCAAGTGAAAATTTTAATAATGATGTAAAAATTAAATTAAATAGGAGGTTTGTTTTTCATGCTAATGCTGAATGGGAAATTACTCAAAAGCTTAATGTTTTGCCTAGCTTATTGTTTATGAAGCAAGGAAAATTCTCTGAGTTTAATTTTGGTGGATCGGTTAAATATATATTGACGGATTTTATAGGATTGTACCGTACGGTGTGGTTTGGTATGTTTTATAGAAACAAAGATGCTGGTTTTTTGACTGCTGGAGTTGATTATGACAATTGGAAAGTAGGTATTAGTTATGATATCAATACTTCTTCTCTTGTTCCTGCTAGTAGAAAAAGAGGAGGTTTAGAAATTGCAATTATCTATATTATAAATAAGACTCCTTTTAAACGTATTCAACATAGAGTTTGCCCTAATTATATCTAAATATGCTAGTTTTTGGAAACAATATAATTGAATTGGATGTAGTAGATTCTACTAATAGTTACCTACTTGAGAAATCAAAAGAAAATGATTGTTTTGAAGGTGACGTAGTCTATACTCATTTTCAAAGTGAGGGAAGAGGTCAAAGAGACACTAACTGGGTCTCTAATCCTGGTGAAAACTTGATGTTTTCTGTTTTTGTTAGACCATCTTTTCTTAGCGCTACAAACTTTTTTTTAATTAGTAAGTTAATAGCCATTGCTGTTCATCATGAGGTGAGTCGGATTTGTAAAGATGCTTTGGTAGAGGTAAAATGGCCCAATGATATTTATGTAAATAAAAAGAAAATCGGAGGCATCTTAATCGAAAATCAATTTAAAGGATCTATTATTAATCAGTCTGTTATTGGTGTGGGGTTGAATATTAACCAAACAAATTTTGAGGGATTAAATGCCACAAGTCTTAAACTGGAATCTCTTTGCGATTTTGATGTGAAAACGGTTATGCTAAAAATTCTCCAACAATTTGAAAAACTTTATTTTTTGATTCAAAGAGGAGATTTTAGCGAAGTTGAAGCTAAGTACACTGAAGCTCTTATGAATTATAATCAAATCGCAACTTATATTGTACGAAATGATACGTGCAAAGGCACAATTATAAATGTAAGAAATAATGGTTTGCTTGAACTTGAAATTAATAAATCAATAGAATATTTTCAGTTCAAAGAAATTTCTTTTGTATTGTAATACCTAGGTGCGTTTTGTCCTTATTTAGATTTTTTTTTAGATGAAACCGTACCTATTAAACAACTTCTCATTACTGCCGTAGGCTAAATAAGAAAGGCAAAAAAAGAAAGGACAGCTACTAATGAACGAAACGAGCAGGAGGAACGACTAAAAGTGATAGAGAATACAACTTTCCCAAGGGGAGGGCAATGGAGTTTACGGAATTGCAG
>WFNC01000333.1 GCA_015488785.1 Flavobacteriales bacterium
GGGTCGTAACGGTCTTTGGGCGCACCGTATTCGTTGGAAAGCCTTAAGGTTTCGTCCACTTCGTGCTGCAGTTCCGCTGCGATCTCTTGTTGACGGGCAATACACACCTTTAGCAACCTCTTTTTCAACTCAATTTTACTCATTAGGGGGAAATTAAAAAGCGAATATACGGAAAAATTGTTTTCGGGCGTCATTTGAGCAAAAAACGATGCTTCGCTTCACATGAACGCCTGAAGCGGATGCCGCTGATCCCGATTTATACCAAACGCCTTCCTACATATTTAAAAAAAATATTTATGTTAAAATTTACTAAAAGTATCTGAAATACTGGTTTTTTTCCTAATTTTGTTAGTGAAAATCAACAACGTCCTAATTTACTCGCTGCTGACAACTAAAACCTTTTCTGTTTGGAGAGCTTCTGTTTTAAAGGTTTCGGTGGAAAATAAGATGTAAATGAAAAGAATGACCCATATCGGAACCAATTGGATGCCTTACAAAACGTGTAAACGAAAATATTTTTATACTAACGATTTTTATTGGAGTGCAATAATTAAATTATATACCCAAGTGTATCCTGTAATAATCGGTGGACGAAATGTTAATTTTTTGAAGAAAGAAACACAGAAAAATTATGTTAATCAAGCTTAAACAGTTTTACCAACTTGGTTTTTTATTAATTGCATTACTACAGTCAAGTGTTTTATATTCTCAAATTACTATAAATGGAAATTTGAAAAATAAAGATGGAAATCCTGTTGAATTTGCAAGTATTGAATTACTATTTGACTCAAAGTATGATCAATCAGCACTAACTGATTCACTCGGGAATTATTCAATGGAAACGACCCACAAAGGTGATGGTGAATTATTGGTCAGAATACTGGGATATTCACCCATTCGAAAAGATATAAGCCTGAGAAATGATACCACAATCAATTTTGTGATTCAGCCTGATTCGGTTTATTTAAAGGAAGTTACAATCAGGGGACAAAAGAATTTCATTCAGGCAATGCCTGACGGCATTGTAGTAAATATTAAGGGCAATATTTTAACAAGGGGTAAAGAAACCGTGGATTTGTTAAAACAATTACCAACTGTTTATCTCTCAAATGAATCCTTAAATATTTTTGGTAAGTCCTCTGTCATTGTCTATATCAATGACAGGATTGTTCGATTAAAAGGGCGAACTTTGATAAGTTACCTTAATTCTTTACCTCCGGATATTATTAAAAGTGTTAAAATTATTTCCACGCCCCCGGCACAATATGATGCCGAAGGAAATGTGGGAATTGTTAATATCATCACGGACAAAAACATCTTGCCGGGTTGGAAAGAATACTTTCGGGCAGGTTCTACCAAAAACAACTATTCATCGTATATACTGTCGGCATACTTAAATTACAACGGTAAAAAGATGTTTTTTGAAGGAAATATATCGAACGGAGAATATACGTATTTGAATCAAAGCGTGTACCGTAGCTATTTTCCTGATCAGACAACAGCTACCTTTAACCCGAAAAAATGGAATTATTCTGAGGCTCAGGTACATACAACCTTTGGTTACAATTTTAATAAAAATTCAATGCTGACTTTTGATTTTCAAGCTCCATTTTTTAATAAGGAAACCATTGATGACATTAAAAATTACACCAACTTTATCAATCCAATAAACAATCAAACCGATTCAACCATTTATTCTATGGGGAAAACAAAAAAGGAAATAAATTCTTTTAACACAGAACTGTTTTTTAAGCATTCATTTGCTGACAAAAAATCTTCATTTACCGTCAATATTGCTTACCTCAATAATTTCACACAGAATACCAGGACTTTTACTTCAATAACGCAGATTAAAAACATAAATCCGACAACAGAAAATTATTCCACCGAAGGAAATCAGAACTATAATATCCTGACTTCAAAACTTGATTTCTCCTTTCTGCTTTTGAGTTGGAAAGTTTCATCAGGGGTCAAGCTTTCGTTTATAAACACGACATCCGATAATAAATTTTTTACTGTTCAGGACGGAACCAGTAACATGGAGCCGTCGCTTTATAGTGAATTCGACTATACCGAAGATGTTCAGTCGGCTTATTACAGCATGGAAAAAAATATTTCCAAATGGACCATTCAAGGTGGAATACGTGTCGAGTTGACAAGTACTGTCGGCAAATCTGTTGTAACCAATGAATCGAATAATAACAGATACATTAATTTTTTCCCATCACTATATATCTCGCATAAATCCACTAACGGAAGTGTTATTTCACTTAGCTATGCCAGCCGTTTTGAAAGGCCTCCCTATCAATATCTTGATCCGTTTAGATGGTACATAAGCAAATATGATTATGCAGTGGGGAACCCTTTTTTAAAACCTTCTTATATCAAGAATATTGAACTTTCTTATTTGCCAAATAAAACCTTTAACGCCAAACTATATTATACAGGCCAGACTGATAAAATAGGGCAGTATGTTGTTCTGGACTCCCTTAATATTTTGAACCAGATACAGCAGGCAGATAATTTCCTGAATGAAAATAGTTACGGAATCGATATATATAAATTATTGAAATTGAATACATGGCTCGAAACAGTTATTCAGGGAAACATTTTCTATTCTGAATTTCTATCAAACAGAAAGGAGTTTTCCGATTTATTTGGCGTTGGTGCAACAATCATAATGAACAATACGATTACCTTTAATAAGAACTTTCAATTGGTCCTTAATCTGGAAGAAGACATTCCCGGATTGTACAATTACAGGACCATGAAAAATTATTTTTGTTTGGATACTGGTTTGAATTATACAAATAATAAGAAACATTTTGAGGTCCGGCTTTTTGCTGGTGATTTGTTGAAAACCGCAAACCCCGAGTATTATTATATTAGTGGAGGAGTTAAGCAGGTTTATGATAATTATTTAGATACCAGATATCTAAGAATACTTATTATATGGAGACTGGGCAATTGGTTTAACAAGACTCCGGAAACTCCTTCGCCTTCTAACATTGAAGAAAAGAAAAGATTGTGAAAATTATGATTTCTAAGTGCTTGACCACAATATAACATTAAAAATAAAATTTTACGAACAATGCTAAAACCATATAAAGAAGAAAAATCTTGTTCATGCGGGGAAAAGTTCAAAAAGCGAAGATAAACAATTTTTGAAAACGGGAAAATGATTTTTCCCCATCAAAAGAGCTTAAGGAATTACAATCTGGAATAGAACGGATTAAAAATCCTTAATCCGGTAACATTCGGATTACATCAGCCCAAAGCAGACAGGAATCCGAATGAGCTGGGTTTGCTTAATTTGGCCTGATAGAAAATCAGCAGACTCTATTTAGAGGACAACAA
>WFNC01000334.1 GCA_015488785.1 Flavobacteriales bacterium
CTTGAAGTGTATAATAAAAAAGGGAAAGGATATTTTTGGCTTATTTTTGCAGTCGCATCAATATCGCTAGGAGTTGTTTATGATTTTGTAATTCTACCGAACTTTAACACGACGATATCTCCGAGAATTGCTTCTATAAAAACAGCAGAGCAAAACAATTCTACTAACTCTACTCAAATTCAAGAAGAAAGTAAGCTTCAAAAAGAATCAAGTATTGATAATCCATCTTATCTAAATTCTTTTGATTTAGATTTAATCGAGAATAAGATAACTGATAATAATAATAATAATAATAGCGCTAACGATAAGCTAAAAGAAATAGCTTCACGTTCTAATTCAATTTCGAATGACGTTTCGACTAAGGCAAGAACTAATAAAGGTACAGATTCTAAAACAGAAAATATCAAAAATTCTTCTAGCGTAGAAAAAACGATTGAGAATAGTCAATTAAAGAATAATTCGATTGAACAAGTAAATTCAATAATTAATACTACAGCGAAAGAAGTGAAAACTCCAGACGTTTACATTGATGATACTATTAGAAGACAAGTTGTAGTTGTTGATACTATTGTAAGAAAAGACACCGTTATTATTACCGATACAATCAAACGAAAGTTTAGGTTATTCAAAAAAAAAATCTAATAATTAGTGGAGGACTAAATCAATCTGTAAAAAATATAGCTTCTAGTAATTCTGAGTATAACGATTTTAGAAAAAAAAATGAATCGGAGGTTATAACACCTACAGTAAATTTATCTTACACGCACTACCTAAATAACCATTTGAATTTAACTTCTGGCTTGTCATATTTTACATTTGGAGAAAATACCGACTATTCAATTACCAATTATCAACAGCACGATTCAACAACACTAATCACAACAGATTCAATAATTTCTGTAAATTTTGATACAATAAACAACGTTGTCTATTTTAATTATTATCAATACGATTCTATTGTTCACAAGATAGATTCTACAAATATAAAATCATCAAGTAAAAATAGGTTTTCTTATATAACCATACCTTTTTTACTTGGCTATAACTTAAATTATAAAAAACTAAACATTAATTTAAGAGCAGGAATAGGATATAGTTATTTAGTTTCTAAAAAAGGTCAATACATCAATTATTTGATGACAGACGTTGAGAATGCATTACCTAAAAAAAACATATTTAATTATATCATATCTCCAATAATAAACTACCCTATTCATAAAAATATAAGTGTAGTTGTTAATCCTCAGTTAATTATCAATTCTAAAAGCATACTGACAAAAACAAACGTAACACAACGCTATAAAAATTACGGAATTTTACTAGGTATAAGTTATCACTTCAAAGAAAAAAAAGAGATTGGTAAAAGCCTTTAATTTCCAATTAGTTAAGCCTATTTTTCTTTAGTTATCAACAAGAATAAAATCAATAAACAGAAATCTGTTTATAAATGATTTCATCGTCTATTTATTATCAAAAATAAAGGCTGTACTTTTGTACTTATACTTAATTCTTTTAAGTCTATTAAAATCTTTTTTTTTTTGCAAATTTTAATCTTAATTCATTATGAAGGTAACATATTTTGGACATGCTTGTTTTCAAGTTGAAATTGGAGAAACAAAACTATTGTTCGACCCTTTTATTTCTCCTAATGAATTAGCCAAGGAAATAGATATAAAAGCGATAATGCCTGATTATATTTTAATTAGTCACGGACATGAAGATCATATTTTTGATGCAGAGGCAATTGCAAAACAAGCTGGAGCAACATTGATTTCTAATTTTGAAATAACCAGTTGGTTTAATAAAAAAGGGGTAACCAAAACGCACCCAATGAACCACGGCGGGAGTTGGAATTTTGATTTTGGGAAAGTAAAATATGTAAATGCAGTTCATAGCAGTAGTTTACCCGATGGTAGTTACGGAGGAAATCCAGGAGGTTTTGTTGTCGAAAGTAAAGAAGGAAATTTTTATTATGCAGGAGATACAGCGTTAACATTTGACATGAAATTAATTCCACGATTTACTAATTTGAATTTTGCAATTCTACCGATAGGAGATAATTTTACCATGGATGTAGATGAAGCGGTAATTGCTTCTGATTTTATCGATTGTAAACAGATTGTAGGAATGCATTACGATACTTTTGGTTTTATCGAAATCAACCATAACGAAGCAAAAGAAAAGTTTAGTAAAAAAGAGAAAGAGTTATTATTATTAAAAATAGGACAAACACAAGACATTAAATAATGGGAAAAGTAATCGCAATAGCCAATCAAAAAGGGGGAGTAGGAAAAACGACAACCTCTATCAATCTAGCAGCTAGTTTAGGAGCTTTGGATAAAAAAACATTATTAATTGACGCTGACCCACAAGCGAACTCTACTTCGGGAGTTGGATTTGACCCGGAAACAATAGAAAATAGTATTTACCATTGTTTAATAAACGGAGTAGAACCAAACATTATTGAAACCAGTAATCCTAATTTATTTTTACTACCAGCTCACATTGATTTGGTAGGAGCCGAAATAGAAATGATTAACTTGGATAATCGTGAATATATAATGAAGAACATTATCGATAAAATCAAAGATGACTTTGATTATATCATTATTGATTGTTCTCCATCATTAGGTTTAATTACGTTGAATGCTTTGACAGCTGCCGATTCGGTTATAATACCGATTCAATGTGAGTATTTTGCACTCGAAGGTTTAGGTAAATTATTGAATACAATTAAAATTGTACAATCTCGTTTAAATAAAGAATTAGATATTGAAGGTCTTTTATTGACGATGTATGATTCTCGATTAAACCTATCGAATCAAGTTGTAGAAGATGTAAATTTACATTTCCAACAATTAGTTTTTAAGACAATTATACACCGGAACATCAAACTGAGTGAAGCTCCAAGTTTTGGAAACACGATAATTATGCATGATGCGAGTAGTAAAGGTGCAATAAATTACTTAAATTTGGCACAAGAAGTTATTCAAAAAAATGACCTTTCTGAAACAGTATCAGAAACTACAATCTAATTGAAAAAAGAACAAACATGGCTGCAAAAAAAGCATCATTAGGAAAAGGACTTAGCGCATTATTAGACAATACATCTAGTTTTTCTAGTCCAAAAACTCCGACCCAAAATCCAACAGTAAAGACACCTGTTGTTGGCGATATTGCAAAAATAGCGATCAATTTGATAGAAGCTAATGCTTTTCAACCACGTACAAATTTTGACCAAGAAGCTTTAGAAGAACTAAGTGCTTCTATAAAAGAACATGGTATCATTCAACCGATTACGGTTCGAAAATTAGGATCAAATAAATACCAAATTATATCTGGAGAAAGACGTTATAGAGCATCTTTACTTGCAGGATTAGAAGAAGTTCCCGTTTATATTAGAATAGCCAACGACCAAACCATGTTGGAAATGGCTATTATTGAGAACATTCAAAGAGAAGATTTAAATGCTTTGGAAGTAGCAATTAGTTACCAACGCTTAATCGATGAATGCAGTATCACTCAAGAAACTGTTGGTGAACGTGTAGGAAAAAGTAGAGCTTCGGTAACAAACTATTTAAGACTTTTGAATCTTCCTACCGAAATTCAAGTAGGTGTTAGGGATAAGCTAATTTCAATGGGGCATGCGAGAGCTTTATTAAGTTTTCCTACGGATGATGAAAAAATAAAAGTTTACCGTCAAATAATAGATCAAAAACTTTCGGTTAGAGCCGTTGAAGAACTTTCTAAGAAAAACAAATTAGGATTTACCGCACCAAAGAAAGAAAAAGGAAAATTAACAATCAGAGAAAAAAGATTACAAGAAGATTTAAGTTTCCACTTTAATTCTAAAATAAAAATTAGTAAAAAAGACAATGGTCAAGGAGCTATTTCAATTCCTTTTACGAACGAAGAACATTTAGAAAAAATATTAGCATTATTAGATCGTTAATCACATATATATTCCTATTATCTTCAGGCGCGTTTTACAGTCAAGTAAGCCTTGATAGTTTAACTCATTTGCAGAAAGTGGACTCTTTACACGTTCCTAAAAAAGCAGCTTTGTTTTCTGCAATAATTCCAGGTTCGGGACAAGTTTATAATAATAAATTTCGACCACTGGATAAAAAATCTAAGCTTTGGTGGAAACTCCCAGTAATATATGGAGGATTGGCTGCTAGTGGATTTTTCGCTATCCAAAATAACAAGCAATACAAACTGTTTTACACTGAAAGAAAAAATAGATTAGACCCAAATTATACAGCTCAATTTTATCCAGATTACAGCAGTGATTTGTTACTTCCTGTCCAAAATAGCTATCAAAAACGAAGAGATTATTCTATTATAGCTGGCTTAGCAATTTATTTACTCAACATTGTAGATGCAAATGTAGAAGGTCATTTAATTCATTTTGATGCCAGCGATAACTTAACTATTAACGTAATGCCTAAAGTTAATTTCATCAATTCTAATCCAAATTTAGGATTAGGCTTTTCTCTTGCTTTTAAATAAAAAGAACGCTATTACAACTCCATATAAATTGACCTCAAAACAGAAAAACATTCTGATTTAATCCAAAAGAAATGAATATAAAATCAATTGTAAGCGAACTCAATATAAAAGAATGGCAGTTTGAAAAAGCAGAATCATTATTACAAGAAGGAGCTACACTCCCTTTTATTGCTCGTTACCGAAAAGATTTTACAGGAGGATTAACAGATATAGAACTTGAAAAAATTGTTTCTTTTATCCAAAACAGAAAACAATTTAGAGACCGAAAAGAAGCGATAAAATCGAGCTTAGAAAAACAAGCTATTTTTACCCAAGAACTTTCCACAAAACTAAACAATTGTAAAAACACTCAGGAACTAGAAGATTTTTACCTTCCTTACAAACCAAGAAGAAAAACAAAAGCCGACACAGCAATCGAACAAGGCTTAGAACCGTTAGCTAAAATGCTGATGGCTCAAAACGGAACGGACATCAACGCTTTGGCTAGCAATTACATCAAAAACGGATTAAAATCAAAAGATGATGTGATTGAAGGTGTTATCGAAATTGCAGCTCTTTGGATTAGCGAAAGATTGAATGTTAGGCAACGAATAAGAAATTTATTTTGGAAACAAGGCGTTTTAAAAACAAAACTGGTAAAAGGAAAAGAACAAGAAGGTGTTAAATTTAAAGATTATTTCAACTTTGAAGAAAGGGTTTCAAGATTACGTTCTCACCGATTTTTAGCAATATACAGAGCTCAAAGCGAAGGAATAATTAGAGTTTCTTTGGCTCCTGAAAAAAAACAAGCAATAGAAATCATTAGTTCCAACGTAGTAAGAACAAACTCTATTGATTCAATACTCGAAAAAGCGATTGTAAAATCCTATTCTCGATTTTTTAAACCATCAATCGAAACAGAAATTAGAAAAGAATTAAAAGATAAATTTGATGACGAATCGATACAAGTTTTCGCCAATAATTTAAACCAATTACTACTACAAGCTCCCCTTGGAGGAAAAAGAGTTTTGGCAGTTGATCCAGGTTTCAAATCAGGATGTAAACTCGTTTGTCTAAACGAAAACGGAGAATTATTAGCCAATGCAAACATCTACCCTCACCCACCCCAAAGAGAATCGGAAATTGCAAAAAAGAAAATAGAAACATTGGTCGAGCAATATAAAATAGAAGCCATAGCTGTAGGTAACGGAACTGCAAGCAGAGAAACAGAACACTTATTAAAAAGCATTCATTTTAAAAATGATGTTGCAATCTATGTTGTAAACGAAGCTGGCGCATCAGTTTATTCAGCCTCTAAAATAGCGAGAGAAGAATTTCCAGACTTTGACGTAACTGTTAGAGGTTCTGTTTCCATTGGGCGTAGATTAATGGATCCTTTGGCAGAACTCGTAAAAATAGATCCAAAAAGCATTGGAGTAGGACAATATCAACACGATGTCAACCAAACAAAACTGAAAACAAAACTAGACAATACTATCATCAACTGTGTAAATAAAGTTGGTGTAAACCTCAACACTTCAAGTAAATACTTACTCTCTTACATTGCAGGAATAGGACCTCAACTAGCAGAAAACATAGTAACTTACCGTAGTGAAAATGGGAATTTCAAATCGAGAAAAGGACTTCTAAAAGTTCCAAAATTAGGGAATAAAGCTTTTGAACAAGCATCTGGATTTTTGAGAATTTCGAACGCTAAAAACCCATTAGACAACAGTGGTGTACATCCCGAAAATTATAAATTAGTTGAACGGATTTGTAAAGAAAATAAAACTTCTGTTTTAAATATCATAGGGAATAAACAATTAGTAGATGCTATAAATTGGAGCAATTATAAAACACAAGAAGTTGGAGAATTAACCTTAACAGATATTCAAAATGAACTTTCACAACCCAATAGAGATCCTAGAAGTCAATTAAAAACATTTGAATTTGCACAAATAAATTCTATCAATGATTTATCGGTAGGAATGTCTGTCCCAGGAATCGTGAACAACGTTACCAATTTCGGAGCATTTGTAGATATAGGAATTAAAGAAAATGGATTGATTCACATCTCAGAATTAGCAAACGAATATGTCAGCAACCCTTCTTCTGTAATCTCTTTGCAACAACAAGTTGTCGCTAAAATTATAAGCTTAGATGTTGTTCGAAAACGTATCAATTTGAGTTTAAAAGATTAAGTTTTCATTCCAGATAAATCTTGAAATGCGACAGAAAATCATTTACCTCATTTCAATATTTAATTAGCTTCACTTTTAAAAGCTGTTTTAATTGCCTTTTGATCCAATTTCTTAAACGTTTTTTTAGCAATATTAAAATCAACCCATTCTAAACAATCAAATTTATTGGTTTCGATTAACTTAAAGTCCTGTTCAATATTTATTAACCGATAATAATAACGTTGATGCTCTATCGTTTCTTTTAACATTGACAAAGAACCCAAATCAACAATATCATTCTCATTTATAACAATATTACTTTCCTCTTTAACTTCTCTTATAAGCGCTTCCAAAGGAGATTCGCCAACCTCTATTGTTCCTCCAATTAAGCTGTGCTTGTCCTCCCCTATTTTTTTAAACGCTAAAACAAACGGATAATCAAGAACTAAAAGACGAGATTTCTTATTAATCAAAACAGTTAATATTTATTCCGATAAAGTTTTTAAGGTATAAAACTTAGTAATCTCTTCATTGTCTTCCAAACCTAAGCCTTTCAACATTTTAGGATTTACCAAATAGTAACCAAGAACAACATTTACTTTATCTTCTGTGTTAAACTTAGCTTCAAAGGTAAATATTTTTTCTTCATTCCCTTGCAAAACAGTATTCTTTATCACCGTATCAGCAACCCAAGGCATC
>WFNC01000335.1 GCA_015488785.1 Flavobacteriales bacterium
GTAGTTTTTACGTTTTGAAATATCATATTTCATATTTGGTCTTGCTGTTATCTCTGCACTTTCTAAAAGTAGAAAAGCTTTTATTTATTATATATAGTATTGTCTACAGTTTTTTTATTTTAATAGTTTTATCCTCTATAATCAAATAATAATAACCAGGAACTAAATCTGAACAATCTATTGTTTTCCCGAACCCAGTTTTCAAAACCTTCCAATCGTCGTTTGCTAATTCAAATTTAGCCACATTTGAAAAATGAATCGAATCTTTAATTTTTTTACTTACTAATCTTGATTTTTTAAAAGTTGATTTACTTTCAAATCTTTTTAATACTTCTGGTTGGGAAATACCACTTACAATAAGGCGAAACTTATTAGTTCCATTATGCAGTTCAGGCTTATATTTATCTATTTCAATTGTATCATTTGAATTGTTTTGCCAATTAGCGATATCCCTCCAACTGTATAAATGATATTGCTGAAGATAAACCACATCATCAAAATTTTGAACTTTAAATGAAAGAGTCTGATTTGAAAAGTCAAATGAGTATATTTTATGTTTAGAAGAATATGCGTTCCTATTATAGCGAACGGATTTGATTTTATTGTTATTCAGTATTACAATAGTGTCTTTCATTCTAGGTTCGGCACCTCTAAATAGATGTTCTTTTTGAAACTGTGTTAAGGTGTCGTATTGTATGAAAATTGAATCGTTTAATATTTGATATCTACCAACCCTTTCATAACTTGTAATATCTCCTAGGTTTTTAAATGTTACTTTTCCAATTGAGTCAAAATTATAAGCAACTGCGTGACAACAACCAAGTTTAATCATGAAATCTTTATTGAAATTTATAGGATTTCTTGCACTTATTGAAATCGTGCTAAAAATTAGAAATATGACAATGGTTATAGCTTTCATTATATTGTATGTAACAAACATACAAAAAACAACCAATAAGGAAAGAAAAAGCAGATAAAAAATAAAACCCCTTACTAAATTAAGCCATTCCCTACCGTCCTATAATATGTTAATTCTATTTTTTAGATGATGTTAATACATAAAAAGGAACCGGTTACTATTGTTTTCTTCTTTCATAATCAGGTGACTTTAATTGTATGAAAATGTTTCAACCAGTTTTTAAATAAAAAAATGAAGTGTTAGTTGTGGCTTATAGCTATATAATTTACTATTTTAGCAACTGTGTTCACATTTAGAAAAATACTCTTATTTCCTTTTGGCGTTTTATACCTCACTATAACTTCCATTCGCAACAAAATGTTTGATTGGGGAATAAACAAATCAATCGCTTTCGATTTACCAATAATCTGCATTGGAAATATATCCGTTGGAGGAACAGGAAAAACCCCACACACCGAATACCTTGTACGCCTGTTAGAAAAAAACAATAAACTAGCAATTCTTAGCCGAGGTTACGGTAGAACAACAAAAGTATATACCGAAGCAACATTAAAAAGTACAGCCAAAGAAATAGGAGACGAACCAGCACAATACAAACGAAAATTTCCAAATACTACAGTCGTCGTCGAAAACAAAAGAGTGCTAGGAGTTCAAACCCTTTTAAAATCACATCAAGAAATTGACGTTATATTATTAGACGATGCATTTCAGCACAGGGCCATTAAAGCAGGATTTAATATTGTGATTACCGATTACAACAATCCATTGCACAACGATTTTTTAATGCCAGCAGGAAGCCTCAGAGAATCCAAAAAAGGAATTGCTAGAGCAGACGCTATAATCGTTTCCAAATGTCCTTCTTACTTGTCAGAACAAGAACAAAAGAACATCAAAAACCAACTTGCTTTTCATACACCAGAACACATCTATTTTACAACCATAAAATACGGAACCGTTTACAATATATTTACCCCAATATTAAAAATAGAAAACTTATCAAATTATACTATTTTGCTCGTTACCGGAATTGGAAAGCCAAAACTTTTGCAAAAATACATAAAATCTCAATCAAAAAAAGTATCTTTATTGTCTTATCCAGATCATCATACCTTCTCGAAAAAAGATATTCAGAAAATAAAAAATGATTTTGATATTATAAAAAGTAAAAATAAGATTATCTTAACAACAGAAAAAGATGCATCACGATTATTGAACATTTCTGAACTAAAAGGATATCCAATTTATTGTATAGAAATAGAAATTGAATTTTTGAATAAAGAAGACAAATTTAACACACAAATAGAATTATATGTTAGAAAAAATAAAACAAACCGCTGAATTTCTTAAAGAAACAACAGCTTGTCACCCAACAGTAGGAATTATACTAGGAACAGGATTAGGAGGATTGGTAAACGAAATAGATGTAGAACACGCTATCGCTTACGAAAACATACCAAACTTCCCCGTATCGACAGTTGAAGGACATTCAGGTAAATTAATTTTTGGAACATTGGGAGGTAAAAACGTTGTAGCACTACAAGGACGTTTTCATTTTTACGAAGGATATACAATGGAAGAAGTTGTTTTTCCAGTTAGAGTAATGAAATTTTTGGGAATCGAATCACTTTTTGTAAGCAATGCTTGCGGAGGAGTAAATCCCGATTTTGAAGTAGGAGAAATAATGATAATTGACGATCATATCAATCTATTTCCAACCAATCCATTGATTGGAAAAAACTATGAAGAACTAGGACCTCGTTTCCCCGACATGAGTGAACCATACGATCACAAAATGATTGCAATGGCAGAAGAAATCGCCAAAGAGAACAACATAAGAGTAGCCAAAGGAACTTACGCAGGACTTTCTGGACCAACGCTTGAAACACCAGCCGAATACAAATTTGTAAGAGCAATAGGAGCCGATGCTGTAGGAATGAGTACAGTCCCAGAAGTAATAGCAGCCAGACACATGGATATTCCCTGTTTTGGTTTCTCAATCGTTACAGATCTAGGAGTACCAGGAAAAATAATAGAAATGACCCACGAAATAGTTCAAGGTATTGCCGCAGAAGCAGAACCTAAAATGACAACAATTATTAAAGAATTACTGAAAAGAATATAATCGATATTAATACTAAAAAATTTTAAGAGCCCTTTGATTTATTTCAAAGGGCTTTTTTTGTATATTTGAGTTGTGAATAATTCGTTTTATTGTGCAAAGTTTGGCTGTGTTGATAGTAAGGATAAATAAATATCTGGAGATTCATCAATAGATGTACATACAAAATTTAAAACTCTATTGTTTTTATGTTTAAAAATTTAATTATATTTCCATTATTCATTTTACTATCCTGTGCTAGAGGTTTGGAAATTTGTGAAATTGATAGCCTAGATAAAAGTACAAAGAGAGAACTTTTTCTCGAAAAATATGGAGAGCCAAACAGTTCTATTATTATAAACCCAACTACCTCAAGAATATATGAATTCCGATATCCATTGACTTTATTAAAAGGAAAAGTTGATAAAGTAATTGAAGATACATGGGTTTGCGACGGTAGTGTAATTTACTTCTGGTTTCAATATATAGATGGAGAATATGTTTATTATGATCATTTAATTTGGAAAACTAATTATCACTATTAATTCAAGTATAGTTACACCTAAAGTAAGTAGCTTTACTTTTTTTGAATCTTTCTTTTTTTTCTAACTGTCGGTATAAAATTTTGAAGTAACCAGTTACAAATGAGAAAATAATTATTAATTATAA
>WFNC01000336.1 GCA_015488785.1 Flavobacteriales bacterium
AAATATCTTTTTCAAAATTTCTTTAGAATTATTTTGACCTTTGTATATCCTAAAGGTATTCGTAAAAAAGTTTATATTAATGATGTTATTTTAACATATAATGCCTTTGATAAAGGAGGTGTTCAATATGAAACTAAAATTGGCTTTGAAGAAACATCTTCAATGTTTTATAGTTTGATAAATTCAGAAGTAAAACCTAAAGTAGTTCTTGATATTGGAGCTAATTATGGTTTCATATCTTGTATTTATGCTAAAAACTTTCCAAAAGCTCAAATAATAGCCGTAGAGCCAGTTTCTTTCTTAAACGAGTATTTAAAAACTAACTTGATGCTTAATAACGTTAATAATGTTTCAATTATTCAAGCTATTTGTGGAGATAAAATAAACAAAGAAGTTTCTTTTTCTGTTAATCCTGTGTATAGTCAAGATAGTAGAGTTAGTAAAGGAGCTTTTTATTGGAGGAATGAAAATATAGGAGAAACTACGATAGATGAATTGACAAAAGATGTAACCAATGAAGAAGGTGTGTTTATTAAAATAGATACTCAAGGTTTTGAACCTAATGTGATGAAAGGTGGAGAAAGTTTTTTTACAAGAAATAAAAATTGGATTTTAAAAATGGAATTTTCACCATATCATCTAGAATTTCAAGGGTTTAGTCCACATGAATTTTTAGTTACTTTGATTAATAAATATGATGTGTTTGAAGATGTAGGAAGAGTTGAATATAAATTAGATACACTTGATTTATTGTTTAGAAACAAACTAAAAGAAGAAGATGTAGATAGCTTTTTAACGTATATAAGAAGTCGAAACTCCAATGAAAAAGGATGGACAGATTTGCTATTAAAGTCAAAATTAATATAATATAATATAATACAATGCAAAACAGAAAAGTCACAGCATTACTGCCAATGAAGGGACATTCTGAAAGAGTGCCAAATAAAAATATTAGACTTTTTAATGGAAAACCGTTGTTTTTTCATGTCTTATCATCTCTTCAAGAAAGTAACTATATAGACCAAATTATTATTAATACCGATAGCTCTAAGATAGCAGAATTAGCAAAAGAATTTTCTAAAGTCATTATACATAAAAGACCTGCCGAAATTTGTGGCGATTTTGTTTCGATGAATGATATTATTGATTTTGATATTGAAAAATCTAAAAAAGACTATTTTATTCAAACACATAGTACCAATCCTTTGTTAACTACAGCTTCTATAGATAATGGAATAATTAGTTTTTTTAATCATTTAGAAAAATTTGACTCTGTTTTTTCAGTCACAAAACTTCAAACAAGATTATACACAAAAGGAGCTAAGCCTTTAAATCATAATCCTAAAGAATTGCTGAGAACACAAGATTTAGAACCTTTATACGAAGAAAATTCTAACTTTTTTATCTTTTCAAAAAAATCATTTTTAGAAGCAGGAAAAAAAAGAATAGGAGTGACACCAAATATGTTAGAGTTAGATAAATTAGAAGCTATCGATATCGATGAACCTCAAGATTTTATCTTGGCAGAAGCAATACAAAAATTAAATTTGATTAAATGAATTTAAAACAAAAAATACGCAATAGAGAACTTACAATTGGAAGTTGGCTTACAATTCCTCACCAATCAATAGTTGAAATTATGGCTACAGCCAAATTCGATTGGATTACCATAGATATTGAACATTCAGCAATAGGAATGGAAAATATTATGAATACAATAGCTCATATTCAAGCTGCTGGAATGAAAGCTTTTGTAAGGGTTTATGACAATGATGAAATTGTAATAAAAAGAGTCTTGGATGCTGGAGCAGATGGAATTATAGTACCGATGATAAAATCGAAAGCAGAGGCAGAAAAAATGATTAGTTCTGTTTATTATCCTCCAAAAGGGAATAGAGGAGTAGGTTTATCGAGAGCTCAAAAATACGGAATAGGCTTTGAAGAGTATCAAGAGAAACTAGAAAAAGAAATTGTAATTATTGCTCAAATAGAACATATAGATGCGATAACCAATTTAGAAGAAATATTAGAAGTAGAAGAAATAGACGCAACACTCATTGGACCTTATGATTTATCAGCTTCAATGGGAAAACCAGGTAAATATCATTTACCCGATGTTAAGAAAGCTATTGAAAAATACGATAAGATATGTAAATCTAAAAATAAACCTTTAGGAGCTCATGTTATTTCTTCAGACCACTCTCAAACACAAGATAAAATTGATTTAGGTTATACTTTTCTCGCGTTTTCATTAGACTTTTTCTTTTTGGGTGATAAAGCAAGAGAAGAAATGGAAAAACTAAAAAAAAATACGTAGTATGAAGGTAGCTGTTTTTGGAGGTTCTGGGTTTTTAGGAAGCTATATTGTTAGCGAATTAATTAGCAAAAACTATAACGTTTTAGTTCTAGATGTTTATCAGTCAGATTACATCTTGGACGAAAATTATCAATATTTAGATATTTTAGATAAAGAGGCTTTGGCATTATTGTTTAAGGAAAATAAATTTGATTACGTTTATAATCTTGCTGGGTTTGCAAATTTAGATAAAGCAATTAATTTTCCACACCGTACATTTGAATTGAATGTAATGGGGAACTTAAATATTCTAGAAGAGGTTGTTAAAACAGATGTCAAAAGATATGTATTTGCTAGTAGTGCTTATGCTATGAGTAATAAAGGTTCTTTTTATGGTTTGTCAAAATTATCATCAGAGAAAATAATAGAAGAATATAACAATCGTTTTGGGCTAAACTTTACAATATTAAGATACGGATCGGTTTATAGCGAAAGACCTTTTGAGAACAATTACATTTATAATGTAGTCGAGAAAGCTGTTAATGAAGAAATAATAAACCATCATGGTGATGGCGAAGAAATACGCGAATATATTCACGCTTTAGACGCAGCCAAACTATCAGTAAGTATATTAGATGATGATAAATTTATAAATACTCATTTAATTCTTACAGGAGTAGAGCGAATAAAAAGACTAGAACTATTTAAAATGATTAAAGAAATTCTAGGTGATAAAAATATTGAGATAAACTTAGAAGACTCTGGCTATGATGGGCATTATAAGTTAACTCCGTATAGTTTTAATCCTGAAACAAGTCAAAAATTATTGCCAAATCCATATATAGATATGGGACAAGGAGTTTTAAACTGTATAAAAGTAGCTTCAAAAAAAGATTGAAATGATTCTGAATCTTACATATCCATTGAATGATAAGGCTTTTGGCTATGGGAATGGCGACCGATTAAATTTAGTTAAAGCTAGAAATATGTGTTGTGGTGATACTTCAAATAATTCTGTAATAAATATGCCAACTCATTATGGAACACATATCGACTATCCTTTTCATTTTTCTGAAGAGGGAAAAAACTCGTCGGATTATTCGATAGAGAATTTTATTTTTGATAAGGTTAAGTGTATTGAAATAGATGAAAATGAAGTGGATGATTATTTAATAAGAAATAATAATTTTAATATAGAAGGAGATTTAGAAACAGAATTATTATTTATAAAAACAGGATTTTGTGATAAACGTAATACCAATGAATATTGGGAATTTGGTTTTGGATTTCACAGAGAAACAGCACGTTTTTTAAAAAATAAATATCCAAATTTAAAAGCAATTGCATTTGATTTAATCTCTTTAAATTCGTATCAGAATAGAGCAGAAGGAAGAATTGCACATAAGGAGTTTTTAACTGTAAATGATGTCCTAATAGTAGAAGAGGTAGATTTGAGAAAAGTAAATTCTAAAACAATTTTTAATAATGTAATAATAGCCCCCTTGCAATTAGAGGATGCAGACGGAGCTCCTGTTACAATAATAGCAAGAATTAATGAGTAGTATTAAAGCCATATTTTATGATTTTGATGGTGTTATAAAAGATTCCACAGAAGTAAAAACACTTGCTTTTTATAATTTGTACTTGCCATTTGGTAAAGACGTGGCGGAAAAAGTAATCGAGCATCATAAAAAACACGGAGGAGTATCGCGTTTCGAAAAGTTCAAAATCTATCATAAAGAATTTTTAGGAGAGGATTTATCGAAAGAACAAATAGAAGAATGGGCTACTAAATTTTCTGACTTAGTTCTTAAAGAAGTAATTAAAAGCCCTTTTGTAAAAGGAGCAAAAGAAAGTATTGAAGCATTAAATAATGATGAAAATATAAAACAGTTTATAATAACAGGAACACCTCAGTTAGAAATAGAGTTTATAATTAGCGCATTAAAACTTTCAAATTATTTTGTTCAACTTTGTGGATCTCCGACCAATAAAATAGATTGGAGCGAGCGTTTAATGAATAAATATAACTATAAACCAAAGGAAGTGTTATTTATAGGGGATGCGCTAACCGATTATGATGCGGCTAAGTTTCATAATTTTCATTTCCTATTAAGAAGTCATCAGGAGAACAACGTCTATTTTAAAAATCTAAATGTTGAAAAAGTAGATGATTTAGTAGATTTAACAACCTATATAAAAAGTATTTAATTATGAAAGTAGCAGTAACTTCGCCATCGTTTTCTAGAAATAAGGTATTAATTGAGATAATGAATGCGTCATTCAAAGGGTTTAAGTTAAATACAGCTGGAACTAGATTTACAAAAGAAGAATTAATTAATTATTTGAGCGGCTATGATGCTGCAATCGTAGGTTTAGATCAAATCGATGACGAGGTTTTAGATGCTTTACCAGATTTAAAAATGATTTCTAAATATGGAGTAGGATTAGACAATATCGATTTAGAAGCTTGTAAGACTAGAGGTATTAAAATTGGGTGGTCTGGAGGTGTAAATAGAAGATCTGTATCTGAAATGACTTTAGGGAATATATTGTCACTGTTAAGAAATTTATATGTTTCTTCTAATTTATTATCCAATGGAATTTGGAAAAAAAATGGAGGAGTTCAGTTGACTGGAAAAACAGTAGGAGTCATCGGTGTTGGGTATATAGGAAAAGATTTGATTAACTTATTAAAACCATTTGGATGCAAAATTTTGGTTAATGATATAATTGATCAAAAGGAATATTATAGAGAAAATGGATTAATAGAAACTTCGAAGGAAAATATATTTAAGCAGTGTGATGTTATTACTATACACACTCCTCATACAGATTTAACGCATTATCTAATTGACGAGGAGTCGTTAAAATTAATGAAAGAAAATGTTGTAATTATAAACTCTGCTAGAGGAGGTATCATTAAGCAATCGGCATTATTGACTGCTTTAAAAAATAAAACAATTGGAGGTGCAGCTACGGATGTTTACGAAACTGAACCTCCCTCTGATTTAGAGTTGCTTGGGCAACAAAATTTAATTTGCACACCGCACATTGGAGGCAATTCAGAAGAGGCAATTTTAGCTATGGGAAAAAGTGCTATTAGTCATTTGTTAAGATAATTTATTTTTTTTATGCTTTTTAATTCCATTTCCTTTTTTATATTTCTACCAATTGTTTTTGTAATCTATTGGTTTCTGCTTAAAAATAAAATCAAAGAGCAAAATATATTTATTATATTAGCTAGTTACTTTTTTTATGGTTGGTGGGACTGGCGTTTTTTAATCTTGATTTTTATATCGTCTTTATCTGATTATCTGATATCAATAAAAATAGAAGAGAGCTCTATTGAAAAAAGGCGAAGGCGATTATTGCATTTGAGTATCATTATTAATTTAACGACACTATTCTTTTTTAAATATTATAATTTTTTCATAGATAATCTAGAGATTGTTATGGAGGGGATGGGAATTCAAGCTAACAATTACTCTTTAAATATTATATTACCAGTGGGAATAAGTTTTTATACCTTCCAATCTATGAGCTATACTTTAGATGTCTATTATAAAGATATTAAAGCAAGTAAAGAACCTGCTGTGTTTTTTGCATACATTAGTTTTTTTCCTCAATTAGTTGCAGGTCCAATTGAAAGAGCGAGTCAGTTAATTCCTCAGTTTCAAAAAAAAAGAGTATTTAACTATTCACTAGCTGTTGATGGCTTAAGGCAAATGCTATGGGGCTTTCTCAAAAAAGTTGTAATAGCAGATAATTGCGCAACTTATGTCGGTCCTATTTTTGAAAACTATTCTGATTATTCAGCTAGTACATTGTTATTAGGTATGGTTCTTTTTGCTTTTCAGATTTATGGCGATTTTTCAGGTTATTCTGATATTGCAATTGGAACAGCAAAACTTTTTGGATTTAACTTAATGGAGAATTTTAAATATCCATTTTTTGCTGCTAACGTTACTGATTTTTGGCGGAGATGGCACATCTCTTTATCTACTTGGTTAAGAGACTATCTTTATACCCCTATGGCTATAAGAACTCGTAATTGGGGTATGAATGGAATTTTATTTTCAACCTTACTGACTTTTACTTTAGTTGGTCTTTGGCATGGAGCGAATTGGACTTTTATTGTATTTGGAATAATGTATGGAATAGCGATTAATATTGAGCTATTGACCCGAAAAAAAAGAAAGAAAATTTCAAAAAAAATGAATTCTCTCTTGTTCTATTGGATTGGAGTATTTTTTACTTTTACTTTTTTTTGTGTTACATTAGTATTGTTTAGGTCTGATTCTATAACAAATGCCTTCGGGTTTTATAGTAATTTGCTGAATAAATCTTTATTTAGTATTCCCGAAATATTAACACCTAAATTTCGCTTTATCTATTTGTTGATTCTAATTATTGTGTTTATTCTTGTAGAATGGTTTAGAAAAAATAAAAGACATGTTTTAGATTTAGAGAATGTTAGTTTATATTATCGTTGGGGAATTTATGTATTGACAACAATTGTAATCATATTTTTTGCTCGGTTTAGCCAAAACAGTTTTATCTATTTTCAATTTTAGGTGATGAAAAAGTTTATTATTAAAATATTGATATTTGTAATATTTATAATTTTTATAAATATAGCTTTAGTTTTTCAAGCAGATGGACTAACCGATGTTTATTACCCTAAATTATCTAGTGCACAACAAACCTCTTTAATCTTAGGGGCTTCTAGAGCAAATGAAGGGGTGGTACCTCGTTTATTAGATTCAGTTATGTCTGGTAATGGAGACAAAATAAGCTTTTATAATTTTTCTTTTTCTAATTCAGATTCTCCCTATGGCGAAGTGTACTTAAACGCTATTAAAAGTAAAATTAAAAGAGATAGTCAGAATGGAGTTTTTATTTTATCTGTTCATCCGTGGAGTATTTCTACTTATTTAGATAAAGAGTTTAAACCGATTATTGATATTGAAAAAAAGCTAACACTTGGAAAAGTGACGCAGTTTAGCGGAAGCCCAAATTTTAATTATTTTTTGAATGCATATGAATTTGGATGGGGAAATATTTTGTTAAAAAAACTAGAATATAATATTAGTCTATTTTTGAATAAAAAAAACATAACAAATAAAGGTCAAACTGTGGAAGTAACAGAAAAAGGATGGTTAAAAAGAACATATTTCCAGGCTGATTTGAAAACAGCCAATTATAGAATGGAAAATAAAATAAAGCAATTATTTGATGGGAAAAAGTTTTATTATAAATTCTCAGAGAAAAGAAAAAATAGTTTAGAAAAAACAGTTGATTATTTAAAAAAACACGGAACTGTTTATTTAGTTCGATTACCAACAAACCAAAAGATTCGTAAATTAGAAAATCGGTATATGCCAAACTTGGATGCTTTAATGAACTCTATAGCGACTAAACATGGAGTTAAATACCTTCAGAGTACGAACGATTATTCTTATTCAGACGGAAATCATTTAGATCAAGAGTCGGCGGCTAAATATTCGATTCAACTAGCTCAACAAATTTCAAAAACAGATGAATTTAAGCAAATTAATAAAAAATAGCAAAAAAGATAATAGCCTTTTCCCTAATTTAAAAGTATCTCTATTAGGTGATAGCGCAACACAATTATTAGCAAAATCTATAATTGGGTATGGTTATGAGATTGGGTATGGAATAGATTTATTTGAAGCTGACTATGATCAAATTAAATTACAAATATTCAATCCAAATTCGGAATTGTATGTTCATAATCCTGAATTTGTTATTGTAGCAGAAAGTACAGAGAAAATAAAGCAAGATTATTATAATGAAAATCAGGATAATCGAATTAATTTTGCGGAAGATAAATTTTCGAGTATAAAAGAGCAAGTAAAACTATTGGGTAGCTTAAAAAATCTGAAGGCAATATTGTATTTTAATTTAAAAGAAGATGACGACAGTGTCTATGGGAATTATGCAAATAAAATAGAAAGCTCTTTTCTCTATCAAATAAGAAAGTTTAATTATTTAGTAATGGAATTTGCGAGTACTACTAATTTATTCCATATTGTTGATTATAAACTATTGCATCAAAGAAACGGAGATAAGGTAGCTTTTTCTAACCAATCTTACGTCAATAATTCTATGGTTTTTAATTTAGATATTTTACCATTAATTGCTAAAAACTGTATTGATATTATAGTGGCACAATTAGGGATATTTAAGAAATGTTTGATCATTGATTTGGATAATACGATGTGGGGCGGGATTATTGGTGATGATGGTATCGATAATATTCAAATCGGAAGCCTTGGCATTGGTAAGGCTTTTACAAATTTTCAAAAATGGGTTAAAGAATTAAAAAACCGAGGAATAATTTTGGCTATTTGCTCAAAAAACTTCGAAAGTATTGCAAAAGATGTATTTGTTAATCATCCCGATATGATTCTACGACTTGAAGACATTTCTGTTTTTGTTGCTAATTGGGATAATAAAGCAGATAACATAAAGTATATCCAAAGTATTCTTAATATAGGTTTTGATTCTATGGTTTTTTTAGATGACAATCCTTTCGAAAGAGAAATTGCGAAAAAAAATATACCTAGCTTAACAGTTCCAGAATTAGGGGAAGATCCTTCAGAATATGTCGATTATTTAAAAACTTTGAATCTATTTGAAACAGCTAGTTATGTTAAAAATGATACAAAAAGGACACTTCAGTACCAGGAAGAAAGTAAAAGAAAAAAAGAAGAAATTAAATACACAGATCAAGCATCATTTTTGAAATCATTGAACATGGAGATTAAGGTTGCTCAATTTGATTCGTTTAATTTGCCAAGAGTAGCACAGCTTATTCAACGTTCAAATCAATTCAATCTACGTACAGTTAGATATACGGAAACAGAATTGAAAGCTTTGTCTAAAGCTGAAAATTATATTTGTTTAGCACTAGAGCTTAAAGATAGTTTTGGGGAGTACGGGATTATTAGTATTGTTATTTTAGAAAAGAAAAAAGATTTATTATTTATCGACACTTGGGTTATGAGTTGTCGAGTTCTAAAAAGAGGAGTCGAAGAATTTGTTTTTAACTATGTTTTGCGATTAGCCAATTCGATGGATGGAATAAAAAAAATAAAAGGAGAGTATATTCCCACAAAAAAGAATATCTTTGTTAAAGACTTATATCAAGATTTAGGCTTCAATAATGAAAGTGAGAGTTGGGTTTTTAGCGATTTTTCATCAAATAATAAAACGTGTTTTATTAAAGAAATTATATAAATGAGTAAGATAGAATACATAATAAACTTTATCGAGAAAGAAAACCCAATTCATGCAAAAAAGTTGAAAAAAGTTTTTAAAAAGCAAGGGCCAGAGTTTAGAAGAGATGCAAATCAATTTTATGAAAAGTATAATGATTTTGCAGAAACTTTAGGTAAGTCTTTTGATTTTGGTATTGAAAGTTATTTAAGAACATTGTCTGACGTGACGTTAGAATATTTACACTTTATAAAGACCGGGGAGTATTCAAATAAATCGTTTGAAGAAGTAAATAAAAATGTTTATAGTAATCCTGAAGTTATGGAGTATCATATGCATGGTTTATTATTTTCTCAATATTTATGGCCGCAGCATACAGATATTTTTCATTTTTTCAAAAAATATACATCCAACTATAAAACTTTTGTAAAAAAGTATTTAGAAATAGGAGCTGGTCACGGAATGTATCTTTCTGAAGCAATTAAAACTTTTAGCGAAGACACTTCTTTTGAAGTTGTCGATTTAAGCTTGACTTCAATTGAATTAGCAAAGAGTTTTATAAAGAATGATAAGGTAAAATACCTTCAAAAAGATGTTTTTGATTATAATCCTACTGTTAAATTTGACTTTATTACAATGGGAGAAGTATTGGAACATGTAGAAGATCCAATAGCGCTCTTAAAAAAGATAAAAGAAATGTTAACGCCAGAAGGTTGTTTATTTATAACAACTCCAGCTAATGCTCCTGCAATTGATCATATTTATCTATTTAATGATGCAGATGATATTCGAAAAATCATTAAAATAGCTGGATTTGAAATAGAACATGAATATACGAAGTACGTTGAAGATGTTCCCAAAGAATTTGCTGAAAAACATAAAATAACGCTAATGTATGGAGCGTATCTAAGAATAAAATAAGCCTTAATTTGACTTTATGAGTAAAGAAATAATAGGTTTGTAAATCTGTTTTTCTTTTGGAAAGGAGGTAGATAAATATAAAATAAAATGAACATATTACAAGAAATACAAGATATATTTAGAGATATATTTGAAGATGAAAATTTAGTTGTTACAAATGAGACGTCAGCATTAGATATTGACGATTGGGATTCAATAACGCATGTCCAATTATTAGTTTTGATAGAAAAAAAGTTTGGCGTAACTTTTACAGCTAGAGAAATACAACAATTTAAAAATGTTGGAGAGATTGTAGCTAGTATTCAAGCTAAACAATAATCCTATTGTGGAAGTAAAATTAGAAATACATCATATTGGTTGTGTTGTCTCTAATATTGAAGAGACACTAAAAAGTTATAAGACAACATTAGGCTTTTCGGAAGCTTCAGAAGTTTTTAATATTTCGTCACAAAAGGTGAAGGTGTGTTTTGTGCATCTAGGGAATGGAACTTACATGGAGTTTGTAGAACCTTTAGATCTTAGTTCTGCAGTTGGAAAATTATTGAAAAAAAGGTTTTCATATTATCACATAGGGTATAAAACGCTAAACTTTAATAAAACAATTGAAGCGTTAATTGATAAAGGTGCAAGGATTATTACAAGGTTCAAATCTGAAGCTTTTGAGAATAAAGAATGTGCTTTTTTATTTACAGAAGAATTACATATGATTGAAATAATAGAAATATAGTATGAGTTTTAAAAATAAAATAAAAAAATATATCCCCAATAAATTTTTAGAACAACCAGGCTACTTTAGAAGAGATGCTAAAAGAATTAAAGCATTAAAAAATAAGTTTAAAGGACAGCGCTGTTTCATTGTAGGAAATGGACCTTCTTTAAATCAAATTGATTTATCAAAATTTGATAATGAATATAGTTTTGCTGTAAATTCTATTTTTTTTAAGACTAAAGAAATGGGGTATAAGCCTTCTTTTTATGTGGTAGAAGATATTCAGGTTATTAGAGATAATATTGACGAAATAAATGAGTATGAATGTGATTATATGTTTTTTCCTAGCGCTCAAAAACAAAAGTTTAAAAAGGGAGAGAACAGGTACTTTTTAAATCAAGATCATTCATTTTATATTCCAACAAGTACTTATTTTGAAACGCCTCGATTTTCAAAAGATTTAAGTAAAGAGGCTTTTTGTGGGCAGTCGGTTACAATAGTGAATCTTCAATTAGCTTACTATCTTGGGTTTACGGAAGTTTATTTAGTAGGGATGGATTTTAGTTATGTGATTCCAAAAAGTGCTAAAATAAATGGAACCGTAATTGAAAGTACGGAAGATGATGTCAATCACTTTCATCCAGATTATTTTGGAAAGGGAAAAAAATGGCATGACCCTAAATTACATAACGTTTTAAAAAGCTATAAATTAGCAAAGTTGATGTATGAAATGGATGGTCGGAAAATTTTAAATGCTACTGTAGGAGGGAATTTAGATGTTTTTGATAGAGTCGATTTCAAAACATTATTTTAAAATAATTAGTAAAAAATCCATTCAATACCCACAATTACAAGCATTCGAATAATGAACCTTAGTATTGGGAAGTAGTTCTGTTATTTTTTTCTTTTCTTTAGGGCTTAGACCTGTTACACGTAAATCAATTTCCTTTAGTTTCGTTAAGTTTTTAATGCTTACAGGCAAAGAAGGGAAGTTGTTGTCCCATAAGTCAATATAGGTTAAATTTTTTAATTCCTGAATAGCATAAGGAATTGTTGTAATCTCATTTTGATTGAGAACCAAAATCTGTAAAGTTGTTAAATCTAGTAGTTCTAAAGGGAAATGATCTAAATTATTGTTTCCAAGATAAAGCTTTTCTAGTTTTTTTAACTGATTAAACTCTGACGGAAGTGTATTAATTTTATTTTTGTTTAAATTCAATACTTTCAGCTCAGGTAATCCATTTACTTTTTCAGGTATTGAAGTTATTTTGTTTTTAGATAAATCTAAGTAAACTAAATTTTTAAAAGAAAAAATAGAGGCAGGTATTGAATTAAATTTCTTTTTCTGAAGCGTTAAAACACGAACATTTAATGGGTTCTTACTTGCTTCTTCTATCGATGTATAGCGATGGCAAGTATCTAGCTCTTTAGGTATGTTTTGGCTAAATCCAATATTTTTTAATATCAAAAAGAATAGAAGTATATAATATGTCAGCTGTTTTTTATGCATTTATAGGATTTGAAATTCTTAGAGAATTTATTTTGTCGTTATGAAGTTGGTTTTTAAGTTCGTCAAGCGAATTAAATTTCATTTCATTTCTTAATTTTTCTATAAAAACAATCGAAATCGTTTTGTCGTATAGGTCTTTATTTAAATCGAAGAAATGAGCTTCAATAGTTACGTTATCTTCCTTTGCAACCGTAGGTCTATTCCCTATGTTTAGCATTCCATTATATTGTTCACCGTCTATGACGCTTTGAATAACGTAAACTCCTTTTGCAGGAACTATTTTATAGTCAAATTCCATTTCAATATTAGCTGTAGGATATCCGATTGTTCTTCCAATTCTCTTTCCTTCCACAACCTTTCCTTCTAAGGTGAAATTGTGGTTTAAGTATTGAGTCGCTACTCTTATGTCACCATTTGTTATAGCGTGTCTAATTTTAGTGGAGCTAACTTTTATCTCATCTATTTCTTGTGCCGATATTTCCTCTACTCTAAAATTATATTTTGGAGCGAGTTTGTTTAATAAAGAAAGATTTCCCTTTCTGTTCTTTCCAAATTGATGATCGTAACCTATTACAATAGTATGAAGATTAATTTTATCAATTAAAAAATTTTTGACATAATCTTCTGGTTCCGTTTGAGAAAAACTTTTATCAAAAGGAAGAATAATCAAATGATCTAAGCCAAATTGCTCAAGTAAAGCTATTTTTTCACTCAATGTATTAATTAGTTTTAAGCCATGTGAATCTGGAAAAAGAATCATTCTAGGATGCGGGAAAAAAGTCAATAATACCGTTTCTCCTTTGGTTTTGTCTGCTATTTCCTCCAGCCTTTTTATAATTCGTTGATGACCAATGTGTACACCATCAAATGTTCCAACAGTAATGATTGGTTTATTTACATTCTTAAAATCTTCTATGTTGTGGTAAACTTTCAAAATTGGTTTGGATTGAGTATCAATTCATCAAAAATACAAAAAATAGTTGAAGTGAGAAAAGAATAGCGAAAGGAGAAGTGTATTGTATTAGTTTTTGTTGGCTATTTTTAATTCATAATTAGATACTTAACTACA
>WFNC01000337.1 GCA_015488785.1 Flavobacteriales bacterium
AAAACCGTAAAAACAAACCAAATAGAATATCGACGATTTAATAAATTATCTAAATAGAAAAAAGTTGATTCATTATGGTTTTCTACAACTGACAGAACTCTTCCTGCATCTTTAAATAGAACTTCATTTAAGTATCCAGGGGTATCAAGCTCTCTGAAATAGAGCAAGCTTCCTGTCGTTAAAATAAAAAAAGAAATTCCTAATAAAAAAGTGCTGCTACAAACGAATTTTTTAAATAAACCTTTGTGGAGTAGTATAAATAGATAAGCGGGAGAGAAAAGTAGGCCTGCGTATAGTTTTGTAGAAAAAGCTAAGGTGATAAACAGGAAAAACAATAATTGATACTTTTTGGATTGATTTAAAATGTAACTCAAAAAATAGAAATTAGCAATAAGAACAAAGAAAGTGAGGAGCGCATCAGAATCGGCCGTACGAGCTGTGTGAAAATGGATAAAACCGTATGATGTAAGTAAAATTAATGACGTTATCCAAGCGAGTAAATAATCAAAATGTAGGGCTATAAATTTAAATAAAAACACAATGGTTAAACAAGTCGCAAGTGCAGAAGGTAACCTCAATGCAAGTTCATTAAAGCCAAAAAAATTAACAAATAAAATTTGAAGCCAACTTGTCAAGGGAGGTTTACTATTGTATAAGTCTGGAACGTCATCAAAATATAAAGAAAACCATTTTCCGTTATGAAGCATTTCGTATGTGTTTACCGCAAACATAGATTCATCCCACCATCGCATGTGAAAGCTGCCTAATTTTAAGAAAACAACAAAGTAAATTAAAGCAAGTAATAATAAATAGTGCAGTATTGTAGGAACTCTTTTGTTCATAGGTTTATCAATTATTATGTTGGGGACTTGCAGTTGAGGACTGATACGTTTCTTTTAAGGAAGATTATTAAATTTGATTAAAGTAAAAAAAAGCCTTTGAAGATTTCTTCAAAGGCTTTTTTTTGTAAAAGAATTATTTGGTTTGAAATCGAATAATTTTAAAACTTTAGCCCTATAGATAAAAAAGATCTAAGTCCTGGAGTTGCAAAAGGGACACTTGCTTTCAAAGAATTGTCTTTTCCTACAACTGTAGCTTTTGGGCTTCCTGGTAAGTCTGCTAATCCTTTGTTGATTTCGTTTTCAGCGTCTTTTGCATATTTAGGGTATTCAATTGGAATGTCTCCTTCTATTGTTAATTCACCAGAAGCTTTAAATACATTATACCCAAAACCAATAAATCCCCAATCAATAACAAATCGATCAGCAATCAGCCATTGTACACCTAATTGAAGACCTCCTCCAAATTGTTTTAATTTGTAGTCAATGTTTGAAGTTATATCTATTTCTTTCGTCGTATGATTAACGTCATTGTAATATTCAGCATTAGGGTCTAATGAATTGTATTCATCATCAGATAATGCGTAGGTACTTGTTTGGAAAGTAGCTAATTTATAGCTACTATATTTTAAATAACCACCGAGGTAAAACCCTTTCCCATTTCCTTTTGGGTAGAATCTAAACTCTGGAGTAATCATCAATCCTTTGAAGTTGTTTTTTAGATTGTCTGTGTCAACATAATTGGCTGCTGTATCTTCAGCAGGGCTGTAAAAAGGAATTTCTCTAGGAATAAAAATCCCTACATTTACTCCTGCAGTAATTTTATCTCCAATATTTCTTTCGTAACCAATATTAGCAGCTCCTAAGAATAAACTTTCTAAATGAAGTTTAACTGCGTTTTTTTGTGCGAATACTGAGCTTGTAGTAATTGCTGTTAACAAGATTAATGTAATTAGTTTTTTCATAAGTGTTTATTTTGAGTCTAAGTTAGCGCTAAAATAAGTTTTTTTTTTGTTTTTATTAGAAAAAAGGGTTTTTTGTTTTTTCATAACCAACAGTCGTGCTTGGTCCATGACCACAATAAACGGTGAAATCTTCTGGCAAAGTAAAAAGTTTTGTTCGTATGCTGTCTAGTAGTTGCTCGTGGTTTCCTCCAGGTAAATCGGTTCTACCTATGCTTCCTAAAAACAAACAATCTCCATTGATTACAAATTTATCTTCGTGACTAACAAAAGCAATGTGTCCAGGTGCATGTCCTGGAACAAATAATACATCTAAAAATGAATTTCCAAATTTAATTTGTTCTCCTTCTGCAATATAGTGAGTAGGATTCGGAGATTCATCTACATTTGGAATACCATATTTGTCAGCAGTGAAACTTAGCATTTGTAACGTTTGTAAATCGTCTTTGTGAATGGTTAGCCCGACATCAAAAGTTTCCATGATGTATTTATTTCCAAAAACATGATCCAAATGACTGTGTGTGCTAATAATTCCTTTAAGTATTAATCCTTTTTCTTCAATCAGTTTTTTGAACTTTAGTTTTTCAGCTTCGGTATAACATCCAGGATCTACAACTAAAGCTTCTTTCGTTTCATCGTAAATAAGGAAGGTGTTTTCTTGAAAAGGATTAAAAGGGTGTTGTTCTACAGTAATCATAATTTATATATTTGGCACTAATTTACTATTTTCATACGATTTTAGCTATCTTTACGTTTGGATTAATAATATCTGTGGTAAAAATCATAAAAAACATAGCGACCTTATCCTTGTTTTTACTCCTTTTTGTGAGTAATTACAAAGGGCAATTCTATACCGGATCAAACCAATCCTTTGGGCAAAATAGAGTACAGTATAATTCCTTTTTATGGCAACGTTATAATTTTCAGGAGTTTGAAGTTTATTTTACAGCAAGCGGAAAGACAAACGCCATCTATACAGCAAAGTCCGCTCATAAGTTTTTGGAAGAAATAGAATTAAAACTAGATATTGATTTAGATGATAAGTTACAAATTGTAGTTTACAATACCTTGTCCGAATTTAGGCAAAGTAATATTGGATTAACAAATGATCAAAGTTCAAATATTGGAGGAATAACTCAAGTTTCAGGAGATAAAATCTTTGTTTATTTTGATGGTGTTCACGAGCATTTGGATGAACAAATAAAAAAAGGAATTGCAGAAATTGCATTAAACAAAATTCTTTTTGGGAGTAATTGGAAGGAAGCTATAAAAAGTTCGACTATGATTGCTTTTCCGAGCTGGTTTAAAGAAGGATTATTGGCTTACTTAAAACAAGATTGGAATACCGATATTGATAATAAAGTAAAAGATGCCATTTTTAGCGGTAAATTTAAAAATCTAAATTGGTTAGAAGGAGAAGATGCAGAGTTAGCAGGTGTTGCATTGTGGAATTATGTAGGAACGGTTTATGGCGATAAAATGATCCCTAATATTGTTTACTTAACACGCATAAGTCGGAATGTAGAAAGTGGTTTTCTCTACGCTATCGGAACCAGTTTGAATAATATTTCATCTAATTTTATTCATTTTTATAAAGGAAAATACAGAGAAGACAACCTAAGTAAAACAGAATTGAGCCAAGAACCGCTCGACATTAAAACAAAAAATAGATACACAACCTACAAGCAATTTAAAGTTAGTCCCGATGGAAAATACGCCTCTTTTGTAACCTACGAATTAGGGCAGTATAAAGTTTGGATTCAAGAATTAGCTAATAATAAAAAACGAAAAATCGCTCAAGGAAGTTACCGATTAGATCGTATTCCTGATTATAGTTATCCTGTTACAGTTTGGCATCCGAGTAGTAGTGTATTTGTATTTAGTGAAGAGAAAAAAGGAAATTTAAAATTGAATTTATATGATGTGAATTCGAAGAAAACGGATAGTCGAAATATTTTGAGGTTACAAAAAATTCTGAGTATGAATTATAGTTCTAATGGAAGCAAAATTGTTTTTTCTGCCGTTTCAAAAGGGCAAACTGATCTATTCGTTTACAACCCAATTGGCAACAGCCAAAAACAAATTACCAATGATCTTTACGATGATTTACAACCTGATTTTATAAATAACGATACGCAAATTATTTTTGTTTCAAATAGAGATAATGATACGTTAAAAAAGGAGAAGAAGTTGAAAATTGAATTACAGAATTACGATACTGATGTTTATATTGTAGATGCCAAAGATCCCAAGCTATTATTGCAAAGAATTACCAAAACGCCAGAAGTGAAAGAATCATTTCCAACCGAATATGAAAAAGGGAATTATACCTATCTGTCGGATGAAAATGGCATTATCAACCGTTATAAAGCATATTACGATAGTGTTATCAGTAGTATTGATACTTCGGTTCATTATCGTTATTTCTCAGTTTCAGAACAGTTGACCAATTTAGATCGAAATATATTAGAATTTAGCAATAGTAAACGTTTTAAGAATTACACTTACACAATCTTTAAAGATAACAACTATTATTTTTACAAAGCTTCTTTTGCGAATGATTCAACAATAGAAGAGGATGATGTAAAAAGTACGCTTTTTATGAAAGGTAAATTAAGGTTAAATGAACAAGTTTCAGTTTCAAATAACAATGTAGAAACAGGAGAGGAGTCGTATCAAGATCCAAATGAAATTGACATTAATAATTATCAGTTTGAAGAAGACGCTAGTTCTGAACCTGAAAAAGAGGTTGTAAAATTTGAAGAAGACACTTCTCCTTTAGAAAGTACACCTAATATTATTACTAAAAATAAAGATACCATTGAATTTAAGTTACCTCGCCAAGAATTATACGCAACGAACTTCACGATAAATAAAATTGTATCTCAAATTGACAATGCTTTTCTTACACCTTCTTACCAACGTTTCGAAGGTGCCGGAGGATATAAAAATTCTGGATTGAATGAATTAATACAAGTTGGAGCGGCAGATTTATTCGAAGATTATCGATTGATTGGCGGTTTTAAAATCCCCGTTAATTTATCCAATACAGAATACCTCATTGCAT
>WFNC01000338.1 GCA_015488785.1 Flavobacteriales bacterium
GAATCTGACAACTATTCTATTGAAGGAATAGGTTATATGGTTGGATTCAAATCAAAAAGTACTTTTAATCATTATTTTAAAAAAATAACCGGAGTTACCCCTTCTCTTTATATTAAAACGCTAAAACAAAATACAAATTAACGCTAACAAAAATATTTTTTTCATGTTAGAATAAATTGGTGTTTTTTATAAAATCTGTAGTAGTTTATCAATCCGCACCAGTGAAACAGCTGATATTTTCAATTTTTTATGTTAATTTGTGTATTATGAAAAAAATAATAATAATTTTTATAGGATGCTTGTTAATGGTGTCATGCAAAAAGAAAAAAGTTTTGAAAAATATAGATTTCAGAACTGAAATGGTTCAATTTGTATCTGAAATTTCTGCTTATGCCAAAAGTAAAAATCCAAATTTTTTAATCATACCTCAAAACGGAGAATCTTTAGCCACTGAATCGGGATATTTGGATGTAGTAGATGGACTAGGTAGAGAAGATTTGAGTTTCGGTTATGATGGAGACGGAAAAGAAACAAGCAGCAATGACAAAAATGAAATGGTTAAATACCTTGACATGTTTGTAAGCGCAGGAAAAACCGTTTTAACAACCGACTATGTTTTCAGTAATTCAGAGGATACACCTGATTATTCTGATGCCGCCATTCGTATAGCAAAGGCTTATTCTTTTTCAACTGGAAAAGGATATATTCCTTATGCAACTGTACGAAATCTTAATTACATTACCATAAACCCCGGCTACGAACCCGACATTGATTTAATCAATTCTTTTTCGGATGTAACCGAATTTTTGTACTATCTGCAACCCAAAGAAGGTGAAACCAAAGAAAGTTATATCAACTCTATTGCCGCAACCGATTTTGATTGTGTAATTATGGATTATTCTTTTGATGGTATTGACGAATTCACTCCGACTCAAATTTCAACCATTAAATCCGGATTAAATAATGGTAACGGTGGATTAACACTTGCATATATGAGTATAGGTGAAGCTGAAAATTATCGTTTTTATTGGGAATCAGAATGGGCAAGTAAAGGAGGACGAATCAAAAGTAAAGCTCCGGATTGGTTATATAAAGAAGATCCTAATTGGAAAGGAAATTTTTATGTTCTCTATTGGAAACAAGAGTGGAAAAATATTATTTTCACTTATTTAGACCGAATAATTGCACAAGGATTTGACGGAGTTTATTTGGATATTATTGACGCTTTTGAAGTTTATGAAGATGTTATGGGTCAATAACAACAATAAAATTATTTTAATTATGAAAATACTATTTTTTTTATCAATGTTAATTATTTTCGGATCTTGTCAGAAAAGAAAATGGAAAAAGTTTGAAAAAAACCGAGATGATAGTGCTACACTTTTAAATATTGATTTAGATGGGAGTTTACAAAATCCATCTTTCTCTCCAGACGGTAAATCAATAGTTTTTACGCGATTTCAAAAAGGGTATAATAAAGGTAACGCCGATTTATTTATATACAATTTTGAAACCAGTGAAATAAAAGCATTGGTAAAAGATAACGGAACAAATGTAAACTTACCGGGTTCATCTTGGAATGCCGTTACAAATATGATAACCTTTTCCTCAGAGCGTTCTTCACATGACGAAATTTATATGATTTCGGCTGATGGTGTATCTGGAGATGAAATTCAAATAACAAACAGAGCCGACAAACAATCTTTTGAACCTTCTTTTTCTCCTGACGGAGAATGGGTTGTTTTTGAATCCCACCCGATAGATGTAGAAAAAGAAGGTGTAATTACAAAATATAAATTAGACGGCACTTCAGGTTATGTTGAAATGTCTGACCCTGCCGACAACTTAAAACAACCCAATTGGTCGCCGTTGGGTGATAAAATTTTATACCAAAAACAAGATGGAGATGCTTGGGATATATGGATAATGAATGTTGACGGTTCAAACAAAACCAAACTGACTTCAAACGGAGAAAGTACGGATGCTGTTTTTTCTCAAGACGGTAATTGGATTTATTATAGTTCAGGAGGGGAAAACATCAAACAGGCAAATATTTTTAAAATACCCGTAAACGGAGGAACTCCTGTTCAAATAACAAATTCAAAAAATTATGACGGCGCACCGTCTGTTTCGCCAAACGGAACAAAAGTTGCTTTTGAAGGTTATTACAAAAATCCCGAAAAATCAAAAGGAACAAAGTTGAATATAATCAATTTATAAATATGAAAATCTTAAAATCAATATTATTAACCGCTTTTACACTACCCCTTTTATCATTTGCACAAAATAATTATTACGTATCAACAACAGGTAATAATACTAATAACGGTAGTTTATCAACACCTTGGAATACCATACAATTCGGAGTCAGCCAATTAAATGCAGGTGATACATTAAATATTATGAGCGGAACTTATACAGGTCAAATTGATGTAACCGTAACAGGGAACACTGGAAACGAAATAACCATAAGAAACCATAATAACGATAATGTCGTCATTAGCGGAGTACCACTCCCCGATTATCAATATCTTTTAAAGGTAGAAAATGTAAATTACATCAATATTGAAGATTTAAAATTTCAGGATTATCAAAAATTAGATGCCATTGGGATATTGGTGATAAACAGCAGTAACATTTCCATTCTTAACAATGAATTTACCAACATTGATTATTCACCTACTGCCTTAGGACAAACGCCCAATGCCTCTCAAAACAGTCAACCGATAATTGTTTTTGGAAGAGACCCCTTAAATGCCGTAACCAATCTAAAAATTAATGGTAATACCATTCATGATTGCGAAACAGGTTGGAGCGAGTGTTTGTCAATTAACGGTAACGTTGACGGTTTTGAAGTAATGAATAATCATCTTTACAACAATACTAATATTCCTATTGTTGCTATCGGACATGAAGGTGAATGCTCAGCCCCTTCATTAGATCAAGCTAGAAACGGGCTCATCAAAAACAACCTCATACATGACAATCCATCTGCTTATGCTGCTGCCGGAGGTATTTATGTTGATGGCGGAAAATCAATAATTATTGAAAATAACACTTCTTACAATAATGATTACGGTATTGAAGTAGGTTGTGAAAATAACGGGAACGCACCAAATGATCCTTCAGCATCAGATATTATTGTGAGAAACAACCTTATTTACAACAACAAAGTTGCAGGTATAGCATTAGGCGGTTATAATTACCCAACATCTGGAAAAGTAGAAACAACAATCATTACAAATAACACCTTGTTTAATAATGACACAGATAACAGTTATAGTGGAGAAATGCTGATTTCTTATGTTGAAAACTCATCTGTTGAAAATAATATTTTTTATACCAATAACGCAAATAAGGTATTATTTTTAAGTAGTGAAGCCAATCCCACACTTTCTTTAAATTACAATTTATACTATACGCCAAGCGGAAGTAACGATATTGTAATTGAAATAAACAGCATTGAATATAACGAATTCAGCACATATCAGTCAGCTACAGCTCAAGATGCTAATTCCAATTTTTCAAATCCCCTTTTTGTCAATGCCTCAATACCTAATCCGGATTTGCATTTAAGTGTATCATCTCCTGCTATTGATGCGGGAGCCCCTTCATATACTGCATCTGCTAACGAAACAGACATGGATGGAGAAATAAGAGTTTATAACGGCATAGTTGATTGTGGAGCGGATGAATTCGGATCTGTTTTAGATATAAATAACTCTCAAACAATAAATGATGTTATCATCTATCCTAATCCTACTAATGGAATTATATATGTTGACGGATTATCAAGTTTTAATTTTAAAATCTATTCTTTAAGCGGTCAACTCATTGAATCAAAAAACAATCAAAAATTAATTGATTTAACGGCATTATCCAAAGGAATATATTTGATTAGGATTTTTGATACTCAAGATAAAATATTTACTTATTCCAAAATTGTTAAAGAATAAAAAATTAACCTATAAATAAAAAACTATGAAAAAACTTAATATACTTTTTAGTCTAATTCTGATAACATCACAATTATTTGCTCAAAGAAATGATATTGCGGTAAAGATAAATGTATCAACTTCAAATTACACGGGCAGTTTACAAAACGGTGCTTGGTCGCCTGACAATCAAAAAATAATGTGCACAAACTGGGCAGGAGGTTACAATCAATTACCTGCAAATATTTTTATAATTGATTTAAGTAATAATTCCATAACTGAAATGACAACTGATGGAGAGTCCAATGTTAACATGCCCGGACAAACTTGGAGTGTCGCAACAAATAAAATTTTATTTTCGTCCGAACACAACGGAAACGGAGACCAAGCTCATATAATGAGTCCTTCAGATGCTCCAGGAACGGCTGTAAAAATTACCCCTTTTACCGATAGAATGTGTTGGGAACCCGGATTTTCGCCGGATGGTGAATATATAGTTTATGAAGCTCATTATGTTAACAATGATCAAGTGGGAGTAATTGAAACTTACAAAATTGATAATACACAAAATCCCGTAACTCTTACAGACAGTACTACCGTAAATGCAAAGCAACCCACTTGGTCGCCCTTAGGAGATAAAATTGCATATCAAGTTTTTGATGGAAATGTTTGGAACATTTGGACAATGAATATTGATGGCAGTAATAAGCAAAATATTACAGGAACAGATGCCGGAGATAAAACAGATGCTACTTTTTCACCTAATGGTGAATGGATAGTTTACAGTTCTAACAACGGAGCACTTAACTATGCCAATATTTTTATTAAAAACTTAACAACCGGACAATTATTACAAGTAACTGACTATCCCAATGGATATGACGGTGCGCCTTCATGGGGAACTAACAATAAAATAATTTTTGAATCAACCGTTGGTGAACCGGATACATCAAGTGGTGCAACACTTTGGACTATTGATGCTCCTATTAACGGTACTGTCGGGATTGAATCAATTACTGGAAATAATAACTCTAGCATCTATCCGAATCCTGCAAAAGACTTTATAACCATAGAATTAAAAAATATGTTACAAAATGAAACAAAAATATCAATATATAATTTGCAGGGGGAATTAATGATAAATAAAACAGCTAAAAGTGAAAAGGTTAATATTGATATTTCAAGCTTACCTGAGGGGGTATATTTTGTTAAAATAATTAATGATAAAGGTATAAAATCTTTAAAAATAATTAAACAATAAAGCTATTCATTTAACACTAAGC
>WFNC01000339.1 GCA_015488785.1 Flavobacteriales bacterium
AGCTGCGATTATTAATGTATAAGTATTCATAGCAACAAAACTAATAAATATAAAGAATAGTTAAACTAATTCTTATCTTTATTTCATTTCGCCTAGTATTTTATACAATTCAAGCGGTGTAGATGTTTTGGTTTTGTGCTGTAAATTTTTTCGATGGGTAGAAACTGTTGCAGGACTCAGCTCTAATTCTTTGGCTATTTCATCCGTGCTTTTTCCCTCGGTAACAAGTAACGCCACCTGAAGCTCTCTTTTCGACAATTTATACTTGACTCCAAAATTATCTTTTGCGGTTGCATTGTCTGATTTGAAATCATAATTTAAATTCTCAGAAGGTGAATTTTCAGGAAAAACAGACTGCCCTCGTGAAACGTTAATTACAGCTTCTCGCAATTTTAATTGAGGTGCGTCTTTGTGTAAGAATCCTTTTACGCCGAGTTTTTTTAATTCTGATATTATATTTTTCTCAAAATACATGGTCAAAACCATGTACTCACAGTTTTGATTGGCTTCTTTTAATTTGCGTATTAAATCTAAACCTGTTTTATCTTTTAAATTTAAATCGGTTAGCAAAATATCAAAAAACAGATTACTATTTCTTATTTTTCGAATTGCATTATCATACGATGTGCTACTGCCTATAATTTCTATTTCAGCATCATTTTCAAAATAGGCTTTAATTCCATCAATCATCATTTGATGATCATCCACTATAAAAATCTTAATCATAATTTAACTGGTTAAATGTTAATGAAACACTAGTTCCTCTATTTATTCTACTATCTACATCAAGCTGAGCATTGAGTGCTTTTGCGCGTTGAATTAAACTCCTCATCCCAAATGAATCAAGCTGGTCGTTATAATTAAAACCAAGACCGTTATCCTCTATTATTATATTGAATTTTCCATCGCTTATGTTTACCGAAATTTCTATTTCTTGTGATTGAGCATGCTTAATTATATTGTTAAATATTTCTTGAAGCATTCTATAAAAATTTATTTTATCACTGTCTTTTATTTCAAATGAATAATTTTCGGGAAACCAATTCACCGTATATTGGATTGGTGTATAATCAAAAAAGCGTTCTGCAATCCCTGTTACTAATTTCTTAATATCGTTTTCAATAGGAGGAGACAATCGATGAGAGATTAACCTTACCTCATTGTAAATATTAGACAATTCCAATTCAAAACCTTCATTTTTTTGTTTGGTATGCATTTTTAACCGTAAACCTGTAAGCGCACTTCCAATTCCATCGTGAAGTTCCGAGGCCAATCTTGCTCGTTCTTTTTCTTCACCTTTTAACCCCGACTTTAATTTTTCGGACTCCATTTTTTGATTTAGGTTTTCGATTTCAATTTCTTTCAACTTCTGCTTTTCAATCAATAATTCATGTTCTATTTCTTTTTTGTTTAATCTAAATTTTAAGAATAAATAAACGCCCAAGCCCAAAACAAATACCAAACTAGAAATCCATATCGTTTTTTTTCTTTGATTTTCTAATGTCTTTGTCAATATAAGAGCTTGTTGAATCTTCATCTCTTGATCTCGTTTTAGTATTTCGCTATTTTGAGCAAGCATTTTTATTTCATCTTGCTGCTGTTGTAATCTATAATTATGAATAACGGAAACAAATTTCACTTCATTTTTATATGATTCTATGCTGTCTTTTAATTTGGTGTAACTACTCAATAATTCATAAGCCTTTTCTTTTCTATTAAGAGCATTACAAACTTGACTATAATTATTATAGAACTCCAAATGGAAATCGACCCAAGGAATGATGTCTAAATTTATTTTTTGATAAAAAGACAATGCCTTTTTATATTCTTTTTGTTTAAAAGCTAGCGTACCAGAAGACAAATCAAAAAGATATCGATATTTTAAATTACTTAAAGAACTAGCTATCAAGCGACCACTATCGATGTACACTTTTGTTGTTTGATACTCTTCCATAGAAAGGTAATAATCAGTAAGGTTGTACAAGCAATAAATCTTTGTTTGAATACTCCTCACCGTATCTAGACATTTGTGCATATAATATAATGCAGAATCTTTATTGTCTTCCTTATTATAAATAGCTCCTAAATTCAAATAAGAAGAAGCGATTAAATTTACATCATCTGTTAGTTCTAACGATTTTTTATAACAAACGATTGCTTCGTCATACATTTTTAGTTCACTGTACTGTCTTGCTAAATTCTGGTTGATGTGAAACGATTGAGAAAAATCATGCTCGGTTGCTTTTAACAATAATTGAATCGCATTTCCAAAATCCAATTGATCGGTGTAAACATTGGTAAGGTTGGAGTAAACCATTTCTTTGTACCGCAATCGATCCTCAATTTCGCTATTTTGATTAAGTAAATGCAATGTGTTTTTATGAATAGAAATAGCGCTATCATACAATTCTAGGTTGTAATAAATGTTCCCATAATTTATCAAAAAGTCAAAATAATAACTCGAACTTGAAATAGGAAAAACAGAATCGTTTTGAATGACATGATTAAACAGCATTTTTGTCTTTTCATGATTCCCGTTACGCTTTAAAGCTTGACCTTCCAATATTGTGATATACAATTGTTCTTTCTGAAAGACTGAATCTAAATAAACAATTTTTAAACGACGCAAAGAATCTTCGGAACAAGGAACACAACTTTTAAAAATCTTTTTTATTCGTTGAAGTTTATTAAAATGAATACTATCTGTTTGCGCTAAAAAAACATTAACAAAATTAGCCAAAAAGATAAAAGATATAATATGTATAGTTTTACGAATCATTTAATCCTTGACTTTTAATTTGAAACTTAAAAATTAAGAATTATTTTGAACATACTCTAACTAATTTGTTTTTTTATTGTTATTAGGTGTAATAATACGGCTCCATCGAGTTTGGTATGGATAGTGTGATTTAGAAGTATCCAAAAGTTTAACCGTCTAATCATTTTCTTGTAAATTGTACAATATATTAAGTACAATGTTTTTTTTGATTTTAAAATTCAAGATTAAACACAAAAAACTAAGCAGTTTTACGAAAAATAAATTTACCCCCACACCAAAGCCCTTAAAACCAATAACATTAGACACTAACTCAATTAATTTCCTATCTAAAAAACAATTAATTAAATCCTCTATACTGTTTTCTCTTTTTAATCTTGACAGGTTTCACAATAGAGTTTCTTAATTTGTGCATCTTCCAAAATTTGAAAATTAAGCATTGGTGTATGAAACAACTTACAAAAATCTTTTCCTGAGTAGCGTTTTATTTTCTCAAAATACTTAATGTAAATTTTCTTTCGTTCTTTAATAGCTGAAAAATGTATTAGTTTCAAAAAATAAACCCAATCATTTATTTCTTCTGTTTTTCCTATCAACTTTCTAGAAATATCATAAGCAGATTTATAATCATGATAAAAGCTATAATAACGAGCGACATCAAATTTTTCATCCGTATTTAGTTTTGCAGGGTTCAAGTATTTTTTGATTTTAGGCAACAAAATCACTTTCTTGTTCCGTTCATAAAGAACCACATCATTATAATATGCGACAGCAATTAATAAGCGTGCTTTTATTTTTGCATCTACATATTTTCTTTTTTTTAACGAAGTAAACAAGTCATTAGGTGAAGTTGACATATTTACAAAATCTAGTACAGCTAAAAGGGTGTTAATTTTCTTGTTTTTTACATCTAATATCAAAAGTTTATTTAGTTCATTCTCAAAATTGAAATAAGCGTTCGGATTTAATGAATCTATATTCAATTTCAATAAGCTTTTATTGAGTAACAATTCTATATTATCTTTATGAAAAGGGATAATTAATGCCGTATCTTTTATCGTTAAATTGCCTTTCAAAAAATACCAATTTAGAATGTTTTGCAACTGTACTGACGCTCGTTTATTATTCGTTTCTATTGCATTTCGGAGGTCTTCCCTCACTTCTTTCAAAGAATAATAGCTTGACTTATCTTGCTGATAATTAATGGTTAATTTAGAGTATCGATGCTGTTTTAATATTGACTCTACAGAATGAACGATAGCAGTATCTTTCATTTTTTCTTTCAAATCTCTTTCATTGAGAAGACCTAGGTAGTTAAAAGGTGTTCCCTCTACATCATTTCTAAAATCATTGAAATTTTCTTTTGCTGTTACTTCTACCAACGAAGGAGAAATCGAGTCGAACTTAAAAATCGACAATAAATTCTTAGCTCTTTTCAGGTGCAACTCTTTATTAGACGCTATAGAACCTTCAATACTAGAAAAACCTTCTATTTTTATTTTCTTAATGCTTAAGTTTTTATGCTCCAACTTCGTTTTAACCATGAACAATGTAGAATCAGAGATCGTAGTTTTCCCTTTATCATAATAGACTATTTCTACTAGCGAATCCTTTATCTGTTCAGTGTATTTTGGAGAAAGGCTATCTAAACCTAACGACAATTTTAAATCTAAATTCATTTCAGTTCTAAACTCATAAAAATGAATATTACTACAAGTTCTGTTCTTATTTATTAAAGTTAAATTAACTTCATAGTCTTGATTTACCCAGAAAGGAACCTTTCCGAGTTTAATCCAAACATACTTTTTACGATA
>WFNC01000340.1 GCA_015488785.1 Flavobacteriales bacterium
AGATTTCGATTTTATCTCACCTTCTTTTGTTGGTACAATAGGTAGGCTTCCTCTATGGTGTCCATAGGTAAGCGTGCTAGGCGTTTCAGTAATGTAGTCTTTATCTATTGGGTTAATGAAATCTTTTTTATCCATTTTGTAAAAGTCGTTTAATTTTGTTTTGAAGTAGTTTAACGGTAGCTCAAAATTAGTAGAATCGAGTCAATTAATTATTAAAATCTCGACCCAATGCTTTTCCTTTCTTAAAATAATTGTCATTCTCTTCCATTTCTTTTTTCATTTCTTCAGAAATATCGCCATTTAGACTTGTCAAATCAGGTTGTCCAGCATTTACCCAAGCCGTGTACCATAGCGAAGCCGAATATTTTATCGCTACCATCATCCTTTTTTCTTGCATGTTTCCAAGCATTTTTTGATACTCTAGCGCAAACTCTTTACTATATACCTTCATAATTACTTGACCTCTATGCTCATAACTATATTTTTGGTCTTTCGGCCACCTTTCGGTTAACTCCTTTTCAAACCGAAGAACCGAATCAACAGCAACACAACTTCCTTTAACTATAGTCCATGCAGCATCCAAAGGAGTTTCAATGTAATCACACCGACCTATTAAATAATCGTATCCGTCAGCAGATAGTTCAGGAACTCGTGACTCCCAAAAGCCATGAATACCCTTCTGATTCGTCATTTGACCATTATAATTTTCCGTAGTATGCAAAGGAACCGAAGCGTCTCCTACATAGTGACACAATTCAGACGATAATTGTAAAATTCGATTCAAATTTTTAGATTTAAAAGCCTTCGTAAGCCTTCTTGTCATTAAATCGATGTGCCACGGAACTATTCCGTATGCTTTTAAAGTATCTTCCGTAAATTTGGCAACCGCATCATTCCACGTTCTCGGGACAACCAAAAAAGGATCTTCTCCTGGCTTTACATAATGGTCAATATCAATATAATGTCTTTCCGCTTCACCTTTCATCGCATACCTTCGCTTATCAGGGTCTACCGCATGTTCGGTAATGAATTCAATGTTTTTTTTGTAAAAAGTAAACAAATCGGGAGGTAAACTAAAAGTAGCCATTCTAGCAATCCTTCTGTGTGCATAAAATCCCCACGTACTCGTACAAACATGCGTTTTAGGAAGTGGCTTAAATCCTACCGATATTAACGAAAGGAATAAAATACTGAAAATTATTTTTAGATAGTTCATTCTTATAAAATTAAGCTATAATATAGATGTTCGTGATGGCTCGTGTATAAAGGTACAATAAATATTCCATTTTTTTATGCAACAAGTTTTGTCAAAAATGTAATAAAAATTAATAAAAATCGTTTCTTTGTACTGATGCAAGGGAATAGTTACACTTCATTCGTTCTAATTATTTTTTTATTTGGGCGTTTAAACAGGCTATCCACTTGTAGTTTTTGATTATAACACCAAGTTAGACTAAACCAAAAAGGAGCTCATAAAATCGCTCTTTTTAGTCAAGTCTAACTAAGTTTACAATCAAAAAGCTAACGTTTCTATCCTTAACGCTAGCATAATCACAATTAAGGATACTTATAAAGAATAGCCAATAAAATGATCAAGTCAATCATCTTCTTTTTTTTCATCACTTCCACAGTATTGGGCTATGCCCAGCAAATGGAAAACTTGAGAAACTTTGACAAACGTAAATTTCATTTTGGATTTGCCTTAGGGTATAACAAAAGTGATTTTTATTTAGATCGAGATGTTGTCAATAATTTTAAAACAGATTCACTCTTGGTTTTAGAGGTCAATCAACGACCAGGCTTCAACCTCGGAATTGTATCTTCTTTAGATCTTTCTCCAACTTTCAAAATTCGGTTTCTACCAACACTCTCATTTCAAGAAAGAGAATTAGAATATACCTTTGCCATCAATTCAGATTCAACCAGTCGCTGGAACAAAAAAGTAGAATCTACCTTTTTAGATTTTCCATTATTAATGAAATTTAGAACAGAAAGAATCAAAAATTTTGCAGCCTATGCCATCGCAGGAGGACGATTTGGTTTAGATATGGCTTCCAATAAAGACGTAGAAAATAAAGAAGCTTCCTTAAAAGATCAAATCGTAAAAATATCAAAATCAGATTACGGAATCGAAGTTGGAGGAGGAGTAGATTTATTTTTAGAGTATTTTAAATTTAGCTTAGAACTAAAATTAAGCACAGGATTTAAAAATGTATTAATTCAAGAAAACACGAAGTTTTCTTCTCCAATCGATCGATTAAGAACTCGAATGTGGACGCTTTCATTTACCTTTGAAGGTTAACCTGTTCTGCTTACAAAAAAGCCTCAAAAAAAAGAAAAAGTGATTAAAGAAATTCAAATAAGAGTATTACCACAAGAAGCGTCAGATAACGAAATTTTAAAGAGAATAGTAGCACATAAAGAAAATATTCCGTTGTCGGATATTACTCATGTCCAAATTTTAAAACGCTCTATTGATGCTCGTAAATTCCCCGTCTATTATCAACTTCGTCTAGCTGTTTACATCAATGAACAATACGTAGAAGAAACATTTGAAAGTAATTATCAAAATGTAAAAGACTCAAAAAAAACGATTCATATTATAGGAAGTGGTCCTGCAGGTTTATTTGCTGCTTTAGAAGCATTAAAACTAGGTGTAAAACCAATTGTTTTTGAAAGAGGAAAAGACGTAAAAACAAGAAGGAGGGATTTAGCTGCAATAAACAAAAAAGGAGAAGTAAACACCGAATCTAATTATTGCTTTGGAGAAGGTGGAGCAGGAACTTATTCCGATGGGAAACTTTACACCCGTTCCAAAAAGAAAGGGAGTGTAAAAGAAGTCTTAAAAACACTTGTTATTCATGGAGCACCAAAAGATATAATGGTAGATGCTCATCCTCATATTGGGACAAATAAATTGCCTCAATTAATTGAAAACATAAGAGAAGTTATTTTAGCAAAAGGAGGAGAAATTCACTTTGATAATAAAATGACAGATTTAATTCTAAAAGAAAATAAACTCATAGGAATTGTTATCAATAATGAAAAAGAAATCAAAGTTGAAAACTTAATTTTAGCAACAGGACATTCCGCAAGAGATATTTATGAATTACTAAATAAGAAAAAAATAGATTTAGAATTCAAATCGTTTGCCTTGGGAGTTCGAATAGAGCATAAACAAGAATTAATAGATCAAATTCAATATAAAACAAAAGAGAAGGGAGAATTTCTTCCTCCAGCATCTTATAGTTTGGTAAGTCAAGTCAAAGATAGAGGCGTTTATTCTTTTTGTATGTGTCCGGGGGGAGTTATCGCTCCTTGTGCCACAGGAAAAGAAGAAGTTGTTACAAACGGTTGGTCTCCAAGCAAAAGAAACAATCCGTTTTCCAATTCAGGAATAGTAACCGAAGTTCGGTGGGATGATATCCCCAAATTTCATAAGTATGGCGCTTTAGCAGGGCTATACTTTCAAAAAAGTGTAGAAAAAAGAGCTTGGGAATTAGGCGGTCGTACGCAACAAGTTCCAGCTCAACGATTATTAGACTTTATTCAAAAAAAGAAATCAACTTCACTCCCTAAAACGTCATATTTTCCAGGTGTAGTTTCTGTTGAATTAGACAAAGTATTCCCTTCTTTTATCACGAATTCCCTTCGAGATGGAATCGCCAATTTTGGAAACAAAATGAAAGGATACATGACCAATGAAGCCGTTTTACATGCCACAGAATCTAGAACTTCTTCTCCTGTAAGAATACCTAGAGATAGGTATTCTTTAGAACATCCTAAAGTTTTAGGTTTGTATCCATGTGGCGAAGGTGCTGGCTATGCAGGAGGAATAGTGTCTGCCGCTATTGACGGAGTTTTAATTGTTCGAAAGATAGCTGAGGTAGATTAAAAAGTTGTTAATATTTAATTGTAAGCAACTTTTTTGATATATCTTGCGTCATAATACAAATAAATGTTTTTCAGAGAATTAATAATTAAAGTATATATGTTAAAAATTAAGATTTTATTAGGTGTCTTGTTAATCAGTTCTGTTACTTTCGCTCAGACGAAAGTACATCAGGAAGAACCGTCTAAAAACGTTGAAAAACCTAAGAAAGGTATTTTCAAGATGAATCAAATGTATTTTGAAAATTCAGAAGTGTTAGCGTCTTATTTTATTAAAGGTACGGTTGTGAATGGATTTCCAGGTTATAACAAAGCTCTTTCTAATACAGAAAATAAAACTGTTTTAAAAGAATGGGTAGCATTAAAAGAGCATAAGGCTTTACTTACAAAAGAAGGATATCAGTCAATTTTAAAATATATTAATAAAAAATAATTATGAATTTTATTAAGTCAATACTAGTACTCGTATTTTTTGCTCCAATGTTTTTACAAGCACAAGGAGAAGGTCAAAATTGGTTCTTTGGATATAATGCAGGATTAGATTTCACAGGAGGAAGTCCTGTGGCTGTAACGAATGGAGCTATTAATCAGTGGGAAGGAGTTGCAACTATTTCAGATGCTGCAGGAAATTTATTGTTTTATACAAACGGACAGAATATTTGGGATGCAACTAATAGTGTAATGCAAAATGGTTCCGGTTTAATGGGGCATAATAGCGCGAGCCAATCAGCTGTGATTGTCCCAAAACCTTACTCTCCTGGTATTTACTATGTATTTACAGTGGATAAAACAGCAGATGGTAATGGAGTTCGATATTCAATTGTAGATATGAGTTTAAATGGCTCTTTGGGAGCTGTTACCTCAACGAAAAACATTTTACTAATGAGTAGTACGACTGAAAAAATTACAGCGGTTCGTCATGCTAATAATTCAGATATTTGGGTGATTTGTCATAAATGGAATAGTAATCAATTTCAATCTTTTTTAATTAATGGCTGTAGTGGTTTACAAACAACCCCTGTTATTTCAAATGTAGGTTCTGTTCATAATCATGTCGCTTATGGTACGAATACCGGAGCAATTGGGTATATGAAAGCTTCTCCTCAAGGGAATAAATTAGGGTTGGCATTTTTTACACAACCAAATACAAGTTCGCCTCATTTCGAATTATTTAATTTTAATAATAGTACAGGAGGGGTTTCTAATTCTGTGACATTACCCTGTCCAAGTACGACACCTTTAGGTGCGGGAGTGGCTTATTATGCTGCTTATGGCGTGGAGTTTTCTCCAGATGGGACTTACTTTTATGGAGGGTTAAACGCAACAGGAGAAATTTTTCAATATGATTTATTGGCTGGAGGGGCTACAGCAATTCGAAATTCTGCTACACTGGTAGGAACAGGAACGGGAAGTTTAAGTAATAAAATTGGAGCATTACAATTAGCAACTGATGGAAAAATTTATGTAGCGAGAGATGGAGAAGGGAACTTAGGTAGCATTACGAATCCAAATACAGCTGGAGCTTTTTATACCAATAATGCTGTTAATCTAGGCGGAAGTACAAGCGGATTAGGTTTACCAACATTTATTCAGTCATTTTTTATTAGTGCTTTAGATTTATATATCGGTTACTCAGGAGATGATTGTGTTGGGAATGCGATTAGTTTTAATCTTCAAGGAGCTGATGTTAATAATGTAGCTTACGTAGATTGGGATTTTGGTGATGGAACAACATTAAATAATCAGAGTAATACCGGAACGGTTAGTCATACTTATGCAAGTGCTGGATCTTATTATGTTCAAATTAAATATTATTTTA
>WFNC01000341.1 GCA_015488785.1 Flavobacteriales bacterium
CAAAATAAAAATACTAATAATTGGAGGTGCTCCTGTTGACAAAAATTTAGAACAGAAATTATTAAAATACAAAACTAAATGTTACAGCACTTTTGGAATGACCGAAACAATCACGCACATAGCAGTTAAGGAATTAAATCAAAACAACAATTTTGTAGCATTACCTACCATTAGTTTTCAAAAAACAAAAGATGACTGTTTAATTATAAATGCCCCTCACATTTCTAAGCTCCCAATAGAGACAAATGACATCATAGAATTGACAAGTAAAAAATCGTTTATCTGGAAAGGAAGAAAAGATAATGTAATTAATACAGGAGGGATAAAAATTTTAGCAGAGGATATCGAACAATATTTAACTGAATTAATTCCTAATAATCGTTTTTTTGTGACAAGTGAAAAAGATGATTTATTAGGAGAAAAAATTATCTTAATAATTGAAGGAACAAAAACGACCGCTTTAGACAACTTGAATTTCAACACCTTAGACAAATTCAGTAAACCAAAAAACATTTATTACAGCTCCAAATTTACAGAAAGTGATAACGGGAAAATCTTAAAACAAGAAATTAAAAGAAAATTAATCAGATGGGAAAAGAAATAGAAAGAAAGTTTTTAGTCAATGACAAACTTGACGAAGCTTTGAAAACAGCAAATTCTAATTATTGCAGTCAAAGTTACTTATCTACCGACAAAGACAAAGTTGTTCGTGTTCGTGTTTTGGGAGAAAAAGGATTCTTAACTATTAAAAGTAAAGTAGAAGGAATTTCTAGACATGAGTTTGAATATGAAATTCCAATTACAGATGCCAAAGAAATGATTGACTTATTCGGTCAAAATGTGATTGAAAAAACAAGATACCTTATAACTTATAATAAACACATTTGGGAAATTGATATTTTTGAAGGAAAAAACAAAGGACTAATTATAGCAGAAATAGAATTAAATTCAGAAAATGAGCATTTCGAAATTCCGAATTGGATAGACAAAGAAGTTACAGGTGAAGAACAATATTATAATAGCAATTTACAAAACAATCCTTATTCTTCTTGGTCTAAATAAAAAAAAGTGTCTCCATTTTTAATACCAATAGCAAAATCTTCAATTGTTTTAGAACTTAACTCTAAAATCATTTTTGTACGCAAAGCTTTCACTAAATAATGAATAGGACATGGTTCTTTATCACTACATCTTGGTAACCCCATAAAACAAGTTGTTAATTTTTCAAATTCAGAAAGAGCTTTTAGAACAGATAATAATGTATTCTGCTTATCTTTCATTGTTAAATAAAAACCTCCATTACGCCCTTTTGAAGAAGAAATAATATTATTTCTTACCAAAACCTGTAATGTTTTAGCCAAAATAGGAGCAGGAACATCTATTTCTTTCGCAATATTAGAAGGACTAAATTTATCTCCTTCATTTTTAGAAGCAAGGAACATTACAGCTCTAATTGCATACTTACTTGGCTTAGATAATGTCATATTTCCTCTTTTTATTTCTATATAAAGGTACTCAATTTGTATCTGTTCTGCAAAAATTAAATAAATATATTTCCCAAAAGCCTGATTATTAAAGACTATTGCACTAAATACTGTAAGCTTCTAAAAATAAAAAATAAAAAAATATTACCTATAATGTAGAGTAAAAATTAGTTTAAATAACTAAAATACTATTGGGACTTAATCAATAAAACTCCTATAATAAACTAATCTTTGTTGTTTAAATTTCTATATACTTATCAACAAAAGAAAAAAACATCTTTATATATGACTTTTGTCATGTATTGAAATGTTAATATTTCATAATTTTGTACAGAAATATAAAACAAATCTAATTTATAACCAACAATTATCAGATTATGAAAAAAATTAAACTAAGCGTAATTGTCTTTGCGACAATGTTTTTAGCTTCTTGTGGAGGTGGAGAAAAAGCAGGACACGAAGAACACAAAGCAGATGCATCGCATCAAGCAGCAAAACATGAAGAAGCTCCGGCAAAAGAAGATCATGGACAAGCTTCTATAGCAGCAGTAGAAGGAGAACAAGCCAATGCATTACAAGTTGCTAAATCTATAGAAGATTTCAGTACATTAGTTGCAGCAATTAATGCCGCTGGTGTAGAAGATGCTGTCGTAAATGCAGGACCATTAACTATTTTTGCTCCTTTAAATTCAGCTTTTGCTAAATTACCAGCAGGAACTGTAGAAGAGTTAGTAAAACCTGAAAACAAAAGTAAATTGGCTTTTATTTTAACGAATCACGTTGCACCAGCAAATTATCCTGAGAGACAATTGAAGAAAGAAGCTAAAAAAGGAAGAAAACTTTACATGGCATCAGGAAAATACCTAGAAGTAGAAAACAAAGAAGATGGTATTTATGTAGGAGGTACAAAAATAATTAAATCTGTAAAAGTAAGTAATGGATGGATACACGTAATTGACGATGTATTAGTACCTGCTGAATAAAATAATAGACAACCAATTAATCTAAAAAAATGAAAATTAAATTTATCGCAATTTCACTTCTTTTAAGCTCTTTTGCTGTTAGTTGTGGAGGAAATGAAAAATCAGAACACAAAGCTGATGACGCTCATTCTAAAACGGAACATAAAGCAGAGCATAAAAAAGAAGAAAAGAAGGAGCATAAAGAAGAAGCTAAAGCAAGTACTTCTGACAATGGAAAAGGTATAGGACCAATTACTTCTGTAGAACTTGGTGATATCGATGAAGCTCTAGTAGAAAAAGGTAAAGAAATTTACAAAAAAAACTGTACAGCTTGTCATAAAATAGGTAAAAGAGTTGTAGGACCAGCCTTGAAAGGAGTTACAGAAAGAAGATCTCCAGAATGGATAATGAATATGATTCTTAATCCAAAAGAAATGGTAGAAAAAGATCCTACAGCAAAAGCATTATTAGCTGAATATTTAGCTCCAATGGCTGATCAAAGTTTAAACGAAGAAGAAGCTAGAGCCGTATTAGAATTTTTTAGAACAAAAAATTAAAAATAGCAAAACAACAAAACAATAAAATATGAAAACAATTTTTAAACCTCTTATATCAATAGCTACAGCTTCTATGTTGTTTGCTAGTTGTGGAGGACCAACAGCAGACGCTGGAAAAGCAAATCACAATAGTGGAGCTTTATCTGGAAGTGTCGCAGAAAGAGTATACGTAGCTCCAGGTGAGCACGATGAATTTTATGCATTTATTTCTGGTGGATTTAGTGGGCAGCTAGCAGTTTACGGATTACCTTCAGGACGTTTGTTTAGAGTTATTCCTGTATTCTCACAAGATCCAGAAAAAGGATACGGATACAACGAAGAAACAAAACCAATGTTGATGACTTCACACGGAATGATTCCTTGGGGAGATTCTCATCACCCTGATATTTCTCAAACAAATGGAGAATTAGATGGACGTTGGGTATTTATCAACGAAAACAATACTCCTAGAGTTGCAAGAATTAGTTTAACGTCATTCGAAACAGAAGAAATCTTAGAGATTCCGAATTCTGCAGGTAATCATAGTTCTACTTTTGTAACTGAAAACACAGAGTATATTGTATGTGGAACACGTTTTTCTATACCTATTCCACAAAAAGACATGCCGATTTCTGATTATAAAGGAAACTTTAAAGGAGCGCTTTCTTTTGTTAGTATAAGCCCTGAAGAAGGTCACATGGATATTGCATTTCAAATTATAATGCCAGGATTCAATTTTGATTTAGCTCACCCAGGTAGAGGAAAATCTCATGGTTGGTTCTTCTTCTCATCTTATAATACTGAAGAAGCGAATACTCTATTGGAAGTAAATGCTTCTCAAAATGATAAAGATTTTATTACAGCAATTAACTGGAAAAAAATTGAAGAGTATATCGCTAACGGAGCAGGAACAAAAACACCTGCCAACTATGCTCACAATACTTGGAATGACAAAACGCATACTGCTGAAACTGTAATGGAAAAAGAAGTATTAGTTATTAATCCTTCTGAAGTACCAGGAGCTATTTACTTTTTACCAACACCTAAATCTCCTCACGGATGTGATGTAGATCCAACAGGAGAATACATTATTGGGAACGGTAAATTAGCAGCTGCTATGACTGTACACTCTTTCTCTAAAATGATTAAAGCTATAGATGATAAAGCTTTTGACGGTGATGCTTACGGTATTCCAATCCTAGATTTTGAAGCTATAAACTACGGTACTTTAGAGCAACCAGGTTTAGGACCGCTTCATACAGAATTTGATACTAGAGGAAATGCTTATACTACATTCTTTATTTCTTCGGAAGTTGTAAAATGGAATGTTAAAGATTTGAAAATTATTGATAGACATCCTGTTTATTACTCAGTTGGACACTTAATGATTCCTGGAGGAAACTCTAGAAAACCATTTGACAAATACTTAGTTGCGATGAACAAAATTACTAAAGACCGTTATTTACCAACAGGTCCTGAAGTTTGTCAATCTGCACAATTATTTGATATCTCTGGAGAAAAAATGGAATTATTATTAGATTTCCCTACAATCGGAGAGCCTCACTATGCTGCTGGTTGTCCTGCTGAATTAATTGCTGACAAATCTCAAAAAATCTTTAAATTAGATGAGAATGAACATCCATATGCTGTTCATAACGAAGCTGAAACTAAAGTTGTAAGAGAAGGAAACGAAGTTCATATCTCTATGTCAATGATTCGTTCACACTTCTCTCCTGATAATATTGAAGGTGTAAAAGTTGGTGATAAAGTTTATTTCCACGTTACAAACTTAGAGCAAGATTATGATGTGCCGCATGGTATCTCAATGATTGGAGCTCAAACTTCTGAGTTATTAATTATGCCAGGAAGAACTGAAACTTTTGTTTGGTATCCTAAACAAGAAGGTGTTTGGCCTTTCTATTGTACTGATTTCTGTTCTGCTCTTCACCAAGAAATGCAAGGATATGTTAGAGTATCTGCTGCTAATTCTGACATTAAGATTTCTTATACTCTTGATGATGAAGTTCCAGGTACTGAAGAAGAATTGTAAGATTACAGTTTAAAAACAAAATCGAAACGGACTGTAGTTTTTATTAATTACAGTCCGTTTTTTAATTCTAATTATTATTTAAGAAATATAAAACACTACTATTTAATAAATAATAAATAATAAAGCTATGAAAGGAAGAATATTAATGATAGTAGGTTCGCTAATGGTTATAGGGTTTTTATACCTTCCAATTTGGAACATTACACTAGAAGCTCCCCAATATCCAATTCCACTAGGAATGGATATCTATATAACAGAATTTGTTGGAGCAAATGACGAGTTTGACATTAAGAATATTAACTTGATGAATCATTATGTAGGAATGCAATTCATACCTGAAACGATTCCCGAGTTTGCTTATTTTCCAATTATAATTTGGTTTATGATTGGACTTGGCGTTCTAATTGGAATACTCGGAAAATACAAACTCTATTTAGGTTGGGTTGTAGTTATGGGAATTTTAGGATTGTTAGGAATGTATGATTTTTACATGTGGGAATACGATTACGGTCACAATTTAAATCCACATGCCATTATGCAGTTTAAAAATCCTGATGGATCACCAATGGGTTTCCAACCTCCGTTGCTTGGAACCAAACAAATTTTAAATTTTACAGCTCACTCCTACCCTAGAATAGCAACTTTTATTCTTTTAGGAGGAATGGGACTAAACTTTTTAGCTTTCTTTGTTGGTAAAAGTGAAGCTAAAAAAAATTAATAATTTTATCAGAAAATTATTAATTGATTAAGTAAATAAAAGCGGGTATATTGTTTCTGATATACCCGCTTTTTTAGTACTTTTGTAAAAATAAAAAGCTAAAAAACATGAAAATTTATACTATAATAATAGCACTTATCATCATCATAAGTTCGTGTAGTGTCGAGCCACAACCGATTGATTATGGAAATGATCATTGTAACTTTTGTGATATGACTGTTGTTGACAGAACACATTCAGCTGAATACACGACAAAAAAAGGAAAATCATATATGTTTGATGCTGTAGAATGCTTAGTTCGAAAAATAAACCAAGCAGAAAACGAAGATCAAATGGAATTTATCCTTGTAGCAGATTATGCTAATCCAGGAGTATTAACCAATGCTAAAGATGCTACCTATCTTATTTCTAAAAAAATAAAAAGCCCTATGGGAGCTAATCTTTCAGCATTTTCATCTAAAGATGAAGCTATAAAAACTCAAAAAGAATTTGGAGGAGAAATTCTAAATTGGGAAGAAATTAAAATTAAATTTCAATAAAAAGAATGAAAAACATTATTATTATTTTCCTACTACTCTCGCTAGTAGGACATTCAAAAACAATTGAGGTTTGCGCCTCTTGTAAAACAAAATCAATTTCAACAGCAATAAAAATGGCTATTGAAGGAGATACAGTACTTATAAAAAAAGGAACTTATAAGGAATTTGATATTGACATAGATAAAAGCATTCATATTATAGGAGAAAACAACCCCATAATTGATGGACAAAAAAAAGGTTATGTTTTTAAAATTCAAGCAGACAATTTTACACTATCTGGACTTACGATTAAAAATGTAGAACAATCATATACTAAAGATTATGCAGCTGTTTTAGTGATGAAAAGTAAAAACTTTAGAATAGATAATAACATTTTAGAAAATGTGTTTTTTGGTTTTATGATTGAAAAATCTAAATATGGAATTATTAGTAACAATGAAGTTTCTAGTCATGCAAAAAAAGAAGCTAGTTCAGGAAATGGAGTTCACATGTGGCATTGTAAAAACATGCGTGTAGAAGGAAATAAAGTACATAATTTAAGAGACGGATTATACTTTGAATTTGTTAGTAATAGTTTTATTTCAAATAACACAAGTTACCAAAACTTACGCTACGGATTGCATTTTATGTTTTCAAATAATAATGAATATCATCACAATGAATTTCGAGGTAACGGAGCAGGTGTCGCTGTAATGTTTTCTAAATTCATTAAAATGCATCACAATACTTTCCATTTAAACTGGGGAGCAGCCTCTTATGGTTTACTCTTAAAAGAAATTTATGACGGTGAAATACATCACAACTATTTTGAACAAAATACAATCGGAATAAACATAGATGGTTGTACGAGAATGAATTATGAAAACAATCACTTTGTTAGGAATGGTTGGGCAATTAAATTTACAGGAGGTTGCTACGCAAACAGTTTTATGTATAATAATTTTATGAATAATTCATTTGATTTATCATACAATAGTAAACTAAACGACAATAAATTTGAAGCCAACTACTGGAGTGACTACACTGGTTACGATTTAGACAAAGACGGTATTGGAGACGTTCCTTATCGACCAGTAAAACTATTTTCATATATCGTAAACAAAACACCAGAAACACTCGTTCTTCTTAGAAGTTTGTTTGTAGATATAATTAACTTTTCGGAGAAAGTTTCTCCTGTTTTTACCCCAGATGATTTGGTAGATAGTAAACCTATAATGAAAGAAATCCATGATAAATATTAAAAACTTACATAAGAAATTTGGTAAGCTTGTCGTTTTAGACGATTTAAATTTAGAGATTAGAAAAGGTGGTGTATTTGCCATTCTAGGGCCTAATGGTTCTGGTAAAACAACATTAATCAAATCTATTTTGGGAATGGTTATTCCTAATAAAGGAGAAATTCTTTACAACGGGAAAAGCGTGTTAAAACAATGGAAGTATAGAGAAAATTTAAACTACTTGCCTCAAATAGCTAATTTTCCAGCCAACTTAACCGTAATCGAATTGATTAAAATGGTTAAGAATTTAAGAGCTTCAGCAACTAATGAGAAAGAATTGATTTCGTTGTTTGGACTTACTCCTTTTTTGAAACAAAAGCTTGGAAACCTTTCGGGAGGGACAAAGCAGAAGGTAAATATTGTACTTACTTTTATGTTTGATAATGATTTGATTATTCTTGATGAACCCACGACAGGATTGGATCCAATAGCTTTAATCTACCTAAAAGATTTGATAAATGAAGCTAAAGAAAAAGGTAAGACCGTTTTGATCACAAGTCATATCATGAGTTTTGTAGAAGAAATCTCCGATGAAATTGTATTCTTACTAGATGGTAAAATCTACTTTAAAGGATCTATTGAAGAGATTAAAACACAAACAGAGAGCCAAACATTAGAAATTGCAATTGCCACACTTATAAAAAAACAATATGCTTAAGATATTAAAATACAGTATTTTCGATTTATTGCGTAGCCGTTGGAGCTATGTTTATTTTTTCTTTTATTTACTTTTAGGTTTTGTTCTTTTGTTTTTGAATAACGACATGAATAAAGCTGTTATTACTTTAATGAATATTATTATTGTTTTGACTCCTCTAATCGGGACTATTTTTGGAATTATGTATTATTACAACTCCAAGGAATTTACAGAACTCCTCCTCGCCCAACCCATCAAAAGAAGTAAAATTTTTATGGGACAATACATCGGTATTTCACTATCGCTGACACTTAGTTTGGTGTTAGGACTTGGTATTCCTTTTATAGCTTATGGACTTTTTAAATCTGCAGCTATCTTTGATTTTACACTATTACTTGTAGTTGGTAGTTTCTTAAACTTCATATTTGTAGCCTTGGCTTACAACATTTCTTTATCTACCGAAAATAAGATAAAAGGTTTTGGTTATGCTATATTAATGTGGTTGTTTTTAGCTGTTATTTATGATGGTTTATTTCTTATTTCTTTGGTTCTATTCAACGAATATCCTTTAGATAAATTCTCATTGGTTGCGACAATGTTCAATCCGATTGATTTATCAAGAATTTTAATTTTATTGAAATTAGATATTTCAGCGCTGCTAGGTTATACAGGTGCGGTATTCAAAAGCTTTTTTGGAACGTCTCTTGGAATGATTTCTTCTATGGGCGTTTTAACACTTTGGGTTCTTTTTCCAGTCTTGAACATTATTCGGAAATCGAATAAAAAAGATTTTTGAATTTACGAGATTTTTAAAATACAGATATTAGTTCTTATAACAGATAGCATAGAGCTTGTTTCTATGTTATCTTATTAAAAGGTTAATACCCCAAACACAGTTCAACTACCACTCCTTAGTTCTAATAAAATAAGAACCTCTAAAAATTGCGATTATTTCCTTGTTCTCTTTTCTTACTTTTAAAGTATAAAGAGCTACTCGGTTAGATTTACTAATTTCTTCTGATTCTGCAATTAAGACCTCTCCTACTCTAGCAGGTTTTGTATGAGAAATTGAAGTCTCAATCGACATTGAATGTCTCCCGTTTGAATTGGCAGCAAAGGCAAGACAAGTATCTGCCAGGGAATAGCTAATTCCCCCATGTGCAATACCAAAACCGTTTACCATTTCTTGGCGAACAGTCATTTTTAATTTACAGTAACCTTTTTTAACTTCAATTAGTTCTATTCCTAGCCATTTGCTAAAAGCATCTTCTTTTAATAATTGAGTCACAATATCTTTTGGTGTATTCATCTCTTAACTGCAGCTTGTACAAAACCAACAAATAATGGATGAGGGTTAACTACCGTACTTTTATATTCTGGGTGAAATTGTACTCCAACAAACCATGGGTGATTTTTTACTTCAACTATTTCAACCAAATTATTGCCTGGATTAACTCCAGTGGCAATCATTCCATTTTTTTCAAATTGACTTAAATAAGCATCGTTAAATTCGTATCTGTGGCGATGACGTTCTTGTATGTTTTCTTTTCCATAAACTTTAAAAGCAGTAGAATCTTCTTTCAATTGACAAGGATAAGCTCCTAAACGCATCGTTCCGCCCATGTTTTCGATATTCTTTTGATCTTGCATAATATCAATTACCGGATGCTTAGTCGATGCTTTGATTTCGACCGTATGGGCACCTTCTAATCCCAATACGTTTCTAGCGTATTCGATTACAGCGCATTGCATTCCCAAGCAAATTCCTAAAAATGGAATTTTATTTTCTCTTGCAAATCTCACTGCTTCAATTTTACCTTCAATTCCTCTCGTTCCAAAACCTGGAGCTACCAAAACGCCATCCAATCCTTTTAATTCTTGACTTATATTTTCTTCCGTCAATTTATCAGATGAAATCCAGCGAAGTTTCACTTTACATTTGTTAAATGCTCCTGCATGAATAAACGCTTCTGTGATGGACTTATAGGAATCTTTTAATTCTACGTATTTACCAACTAATCCAATCTCTACTTCTTGTATTGGATTTTTAAAGTTATATAAAAACTCGTTCCATTTTGTTAAATCTGCTGTAGAATTTAAAGGCATTTTTAAATGCTTTAATACTACTTCATCTAACTTTTCTTGTTGCATTAATAATGGTACTTCATAGATTGTCTTTGCATCTATTGATTCGATAACGGCTTCTAATTCGACATTACAAAAACGGGCAACTTTAGTTCTAATCTCTTTATTCAAAGGATGTTCTGTTCTACAAACCAATATATCTGGTTGAACTCCATATTCTAATAATGTTTTTACAGAATGTTGAGTTGGTTTTGTTTTTAACTCTCCAGATGCGGCTAAATATGGAATTAGTGTAAGGTGAATAAACAAAACAGCTTCATGATTCTCCCATTTCAATTGCCTTATTGCTTCTATAAAAGGTAATGACTCAATATCTCCAACGGTTCCTCCTATTTCGGTTATTACAAAATCATATTCTCCTGTATTCCCAAGAATTTGAATATGGTCTTTTATTTCATTTGTAATATGAGGAATTACCTGTACTGTTTTTCCCAAATACTCTCCTTTTCGTTCTTTAGAGATTACCGATTGATAAATTCTACCTGTTGTAACATTATTTGCTTGAGAAGTTTCTATGTTTAAAAAACGTTCGTAATGTCCTAAATCTAAATCTGTTTCGGCTCCATCTTCAGTTACATAACATTCTCCATGTTCATAAGGATTTAATGTTCCTGGATCAATATTCAAATAGGGATCTAGTTTTTGAATTGTAACAGAATAACCTCTTGCTTGTAATAATTTAGCTAGTGAGGCCGAAATAATTCCTTTTCCTAAAGAAGATGCGACTCCTCCTGTTACAAAAATATACTTAGTTGGTGTTGATTTAGACATGTCCGTATGTAAATTATAATTCCTATTGACAAACTAAATACTTAGTTCAAGTTTAGAAATTATATTAGTTTTTTTTAATTTTATAATACGGAATGTAAAGGTAAGCAAATACCTTTAATTATTTGTTATATATATTCGAATTTAGCTAAAATTAGGTCTTATTTTTTTACTTCATCAAAAATAAAAATAATCAACTCAAAAATAAATGAACAATTCTATTCTCTAAATTAATTAGTTTAAGTACTTTCGTAGGAGATGAAAAATACATTAATATTTGCGGGAGTTTCTATTTTTATTGCAGTAGCTCTAGGAGCAATGGGCGCTCACTATTTAAGAGAAACATTGGAATTTCCAATTCAGAAAATCGAAAGTTGGAAAACCGCTGTTCAATATCAATCTTTACATGGTTTGGCTTTGTTTGCCTTGGTTATAATTGCTAATTTAGTTCCTAAACTCAATTTAGAGAAATCCATTACTTTTATAAAGATAGGAATGTCTTTGTTTGCTGGTTCTATCTATTTTTTGACAATGAATTACACTTGGGAAATGGATTTAATTCCTAAAATAATGGGACCATTAACTCCCATTGGAGGGCTTTGTATGTTAATTGGTTGGGGGCTATTTATTGTTAACGTTTCTAAAACAAATTTTGAAAAATGAGTCACGAAAATTTAATTATACTAACTGAATTACAAGTTGAACAAAAACTGCAACGAATTGCAAGAGAATTACTTGAAAACAATTATGAAAATACTGAAATAGTATTAATCGGCATTGTAAAAAGAGGTGTAAAAATCGCAACCCATTTAGTTGACATTCTAACTAAAATAAGTAATAAAAAAATAACGCTTTTAACACTAGAATTTGACAAAACAAATCCCCAAGAAGAAGAAATGACATTATCTGATAAAGCTTTAACACTGGAAGGAAAATCAATTGTTTTGGTTGATGATGTCTTAAATTCGGGTAAAACATTGATTCATGCGGTTAGTTATTTAGTTAAAGCAAATATAAAACAACTGAGTACTGTTGTATTGGTGGATCGAAAACATCGAAAGTTTCCAGTACGAGCAGATTTTGTAGGTTTAACACTTTCGACAACATTAAAAGAACATATTTCGGTTGTCGAAACAAAAGAAAATAAATTTGAAGTTTATTTGAAATAATTTTAGTTCTTCGTAAAAAGACAAGATTATTTTTGTTTAGTGCAAAAAAAACATAGTACATAATACCTCGTACATTTTACAAAAGATCATTATGATAAAAAAAATAATAGGTTTAATTGTCGGCTTAATTGTAGCTTTAATTGTGCTTGTAGGAATTGAAGAACTAGGACATTCCATATTTCCCGTCCCTCAAAATTTAGACTTTCAAAACAGTAAAATGATGGAAAATTTTATAAAAACACTACCTCCGATGGCTTTCGTTTTTGTTTTACTCGCTCATTTTTCAAGTGCTTTTATAGGTAGTTCTGTTACTAGCATTATTAGTAAAACAAACGGTATTTTAGGGTTAATAATCGGAGGGTTAATTTTGGTTGGTGCTATAATTAATATTATACTATTGCCTTTTCAACCAATTTGGTTTGTTGTTTTAGATATTTTATTAACTTTTGCAGGAGCTTGGTTTGCTTTTAAAATAGCTTTCAATGTTTACCTTGCTCAAACTAGGGTTAAATGAATTTATCAAAAACAGAACTTAAAGGCTTTTTGGACGAGAAAGTAAATCAGTACAACAATCTGTCTTTTATAGAAAAAGATCCCATTTCTATTCCGCATCAATTTACAACTAAAAAAGATATTGAAATTAGTGGTTTTATAGCAGCGACTATTGCTTGGGGAAAACGAGAAATGATTGTCAAAAATGGGAATAAATTGGTTGAACTAATGGATAATAAACCCTACGAATTTGTCACAAACTATAATCCTAAATTAGATTTTAAATACTTAGAATCTTTTAAACACAGAACTTTTAATGCTGATGATTTGTCCTATTTTATAATTGCTTTAAAACATTGTTACGAAAAATACAATTCTCTTGAAAATGTTTTTTCTTCTTTTTTAACTCCTGAATCTACCACGGTAAAAGAAGCGATTATTGGATTTAGATCTGTTTTTTTTGAATTGAATGACAATCCAAAATTTAGAACATTCAAGCATGTTTCCAATCCAGCAAAAGGTTCAGCGTCTAAACGAATAAATATGTTTTTGCGTTGGATGGTAAGAAATGATAACAAAGGCGTGGATTTTGGAATTTGGAATTCAATACCTCAATCAATTCTCTCTTGTCCGCTGGATGTTCACTCAGGAAATGTAGCACGATATTTAGGAATATTATCAAGAAAACAAAACGATTGGAAAGCTTTAACAGAATTAGATAACGAATTGAGAAAACTAGACGCTTCAGATCCTGTAAAATATGATTTTGCATTATTTGGATTGGGAATTAACGAAGGTTTTGCCTAAAAAAAAGAATAATGGAACTTTCAAAAAAATTAAAAGAAAAGCTTGAGAATCGAATTGAGAATAATTCTTACAGAAGTTTAAAAACAGAGAATGAGTTAATCGATTTTAGTTCGAACGATTATTTGGGTTTTTCAAAAAATATTTTTAGAGAAAATAAGCTTAAAATTGGATCTACTGGTTCACGTTTAATAACTGGTAATACAGCGTCAATTGAAGCTTTAGAACAAGAAATAGCCAGGTATCACAACGCAAAAAGCGGTCTAATTTTTAATAGTGGATATACCGCAAATTTAGGGTTCTTTTCTACACTTCCTCAAAGAGGAGATGTAATTTTATACGATGAATATATTCATGCTAGTATTAGAGATGGAATTCGTTTATCCAATGCAAAATCATATTCATTTTCTCATAACTCACTGACCGATTTAGAAGAGAAACTAATTAAATATACAGGAATCGTTTATGTTGCAATCGAATCGGTGTATTCTATGACTGGTGACTCTCCAGATTTAGTTTCAATCAGTAATCTTTGCGAAAAACACAATGCCTTATTAATTGTAGATGAAGCGCATAGTGTTGGATTGGTTGGCGAAAAAGGTGAAGGTTTGGTTGCTAAATTAAACTTAGAAAATAAAGTATTTGCAACAGTTATGACTTTTGGAAAAGCCTTGGGTTGTCATGGAGCAATTGTATTAGGAAATGATGATTTGAGAGCTTACTTAATAAATTTTTGTCGTTCATTTATTTACACAACAGCCCCTTCTCCTCATCATATAAATACGATTGATCAACAATATAAAAGATTAGAAAAAGAAAGTCATCAAAAAACAATAATCTTTGAATTAAAATCTATTTTTCGAGGTGAAGTTTCAACAGATTTTATCATTACTACAGGAAAGTATAGCGCAATTATTTCAATTAAAATAGGAGAAAATACAATAACAAAAAGGCTCTCCCGTTTTATACAATCAAAAGGGTTTGATGTGCGCCCAATTTTATCCCCTACCGTTCCAAAAGGGAAAGAATGTATTCGAATTTGTTTTCATAGCTATAATTCTAAAAAAGATGTTCGTAGTTTAGCCAAAAGTTTTAATCAATTTTATGAAAAATAAGATTTCAATCGCTGATATAAACAAGCTTGCAATTCCTGCAATTTTATACAACATCACGGAACCATTGATGGGCTTGGTCGATTTAGCAATTATAGGTCAAATACCCGAAAATGCAACCGAAGCACAAGGAGGTGTAGGACTTGCTGTGGGATTAATTTCTACTTTAGTTTGGGGATTGGCACAAGTTAGAACCGCTATATCTTCACAAGTTGGAAAGTTTTTGGGAATGAAACAGCTTTCTAAAATAAAATCATTAGTCCCTCAATCTTTGTATTTAAGTATTTTTCTAGGCTTTTTTTTCTGGATGCTAACCGTGATTTTTTATCAACCTATTTCAACTTTCTTATTTCACAACACCAATAATATAACACTCGATTTTTCTTTAGATTATTATAAAATTAGAGCCATTGGCTTGCCGATGTCTTTATTTATAGCAGGAGTATTTGGCGTTTTTAGAGGGTATCAAAACACTTCTTGGGCTATGAAAATTAGTTTGATTGGAGGAGCTGTAAACCTCTTATTAGATTTAGTTTTGGTTCATGGATATTCCGATATAATTCCTGCTATGGGGGTAAAAGGAGCTGCTCTTGCTAGTCTAATTGCACAAGGAGTCATGTTTCTAATGGCGATATATTTCTTAATCAAAAAGACACCTTTTAATTTGAATCCAACGTTAAAATTAAATCCTGAATTAAAAACGACACTTAAATTAACAATCAATATGCTAATTAGAACATTGGCTTTGAATACTACATTTATTATAGCACTTCGGTTTGCCAACGACTACGGAAAAGACGCTTTATCGACTTATGCTGTTGGTATAAATATTTGGTTATTTTCTTCTTTTTTTATTGATGGCTATTCCAATGCAGGAAATGCAATTGCGGGAAAATTACTAGGAGAAAAAGACATTGACAAATTGGCTCATTTGGGTAAGTTCTTAATCAAAATCAACTTCTTTGTCGCTTTGGGATTATCACTAGTTTATTTATTGACTACAAAACTAATTACAACATTATACTTCAACGAAAGCACAGCTCCAATATTCTTAACTTTCTTTTGGGTTATTATAATTTCACAACCAATAAATTCTATCGCTTATTCATTAGATGGAATTTTTAAAGGTTTAGGAGAAGCTAAAACACTAAGAAATATCTTACTTGCAGGGACGTTTTTAATCTTTATTCCTTTAATATACCTTTTCGATTATTTCAATTTTAATCTTTTAGGTATTTGGTTTTCTTTCCTTGCTTGGATGACTTGGCGAGCAGGAAGTTTATTGTTTCTGTTTCGGAAATATGTTACTAGAAAGGCTACTTGAAAATAGACCTAAATGAATTAAAGCAAGTTTACCTTTTTTTTATCCAACGCACGATTATATTCTCTTGATTCTGGTAAATAGATTAATAATTCACCTTTTTTATTTCCATCGATATATAAATTTCCGCAATTAGAACATTCCCATATTCCTTTAAAAACATTAAGTTCTCTTACCTTCATGCAAGAATTTTCCCTTTCTATTTTTGTCGTTTTGGGGTTTTCAATTTCATTATCAATTAAATCCCAAAAATCACCCCATTGTGTATCAGAAATAATATATCCCTTATTTTTCAGATAATCAGTTTGATCAACAATTAGATTATTACAAGAACATTTAATCTTCATCTCTCTTTTTTTAACTACTTTATTTCAAAGTATAATTAACAACCTAAGGTACAACAGTATAAGCTCTAACTTCTCCTGTAACAGAGAATAAACCAACTGCTCCTTCGCTTAAATTAGTTGGTATATTAGCAGGAGGGGCATCGAATATACCTCCCTTAAATTGTGTTTGAAACAGTATTGCAATATATGCATCGTAAGTTTCTTCTGATATTGCATGTTGAGCTAAAACGATTGTATCTCCTGGATGCAAATCATCCATAATTGTTAATTGTACTTCGTTGAAATAGGTTCCATCTGGTAAATACTCGTCGTTGTTAGATATTTGTTCCGATATCGAATCGTTTCTCAATACTCCATTTACATAAATCTTCCAAGCATAGCTATCTCCAAAACCAACCAACTCTTGTGTCGAAAATTTAATTTCATATTGAGGACCTGTTGGCTCAGCCCCCGGAGGTCCGTTCCCTGGACCTCCTAAACCACCTGTACCTGTATATAGTTCAGCAATAACAGTATCTAGAGCAGGCACTGTATCACAATAGTTTTTTGCAGTATAAGTTTTTCCGTTATAATCAATTGTTAATGTATGCTCTTTGCTAAAAGTTGCTGTTGCATTTGCTGCTGATTTATAGATGCCAGGAGAAGTTTCCAAGAACGGAGTAACATTTGAACCGTCTGAAATTGAGACAGTTGCTCCACTTATTTTTTCGGGACTGTCTGCCGAATAATAGTTTGCTGTCATATTCAACTTTACTACATGTTCCTGAGCATAAGTTGAGAATAATGCATCTACTACCAAACGTTGGTTTTCTTCGGTATTTAAATCTAAATTTAACTCCTTTTTACAACTACTTAATAAAGCTATAATTGCAATTGATATTATTGATATATTTTTCATCCTATTAAAATTTAAAATTATAAGTAACTGAAGGTATTATTTTGAATAAATAAAGCATTTCTGCTTTAGCATTTCCTGTATCTTCATCTTGAATAAAGTTTACGCTGTAAGCATTTGCTCTACTATATACATTGTAGATTGAGAATACCCATTCTCCTTTTAGTTTTTTGGTGTCGTATTTTTTACTTTTTAAAGTTGCAGACAAGTCTAAACGGTGATATGCAGGAAGTCTTTCAGAATTTTTCTCCGAATAAAGCGGGATTGATTGCCCTTGAAAAATATATTTTCCTGTTGGCATAGAAACTGCTCTACCTGTATTGTAAACAAAGTTTAATGAAGCCGAGAATCGTTTGCTAAATTCATAAGAAGTTACAAAAGAGATATTATGTGGCTGATCATATTTTGCAGGATAAATTTTACCCCCATTTATTAAAGGAATGTCTTTAAAGACTCTAGAATAAGTATAACTCAACCATCCTGTCCATTTCCCCGTATTCTTTTTTGCCATAAATTCAAATCCATAAGAATAAGCAGAACCTGTCCTCAATTCACCTTCTAATTGTTGATTTAATAGTAATTGTGCGTTATCTTTAAAATCAATCGTGTTGTACATTTTTTTATAATAAACCTCAGTGGAAATCTCTATTAAATTATTTTTCACATTCTTAAAATATCCTAAAGCTACCTGATCTGCATATTGAGGCTTAACATTACTACTACTCGAAAACCAAACATCTAGCGGAGAAGATGAAGTAGAATTAGAAGCCAATTGTATATATTGCCTTGTTCTATTATAACTCGCTTTTACCGAACTGGATTCGTTTAGTGAATATTTTAGACCTAAACGCGGTTCTAAACCTCCATAAGAATTGTAAATTTCCCCATCTTTATAATACGTTGTATCCTTTACTTTAAATTCTTCATCATAACCATAAACAGTTGCTTTACCTATATTTTGAAAATAAGAATACCTTAATCCATAAATTGCTGAAAATCGTGTACTTATTTTATGCTCATTAGAAGCATAGATACCATGTTCCAATGAATTAGTATGAGCTGCATTTATTTTGTTCTCAACTCCGTCAGAACTAAAGCTCATGTTTCCTGGTGAGATTTCGTGAAAAGAAGTCAACAATCCAAACTTAATCGTGTTTTTGGGATTCAAGTAATAATTAAAATCTTCTTTCAAGTAATAATCCTTTATGTTAGCTCCCCATTCAAAAGTGTCTCCATCTCCATTTCCACTCTTAGGTGTTCCTAGTAGATAATCGTAATTACTATGCACTAATGTTGTATTTAAGAATAACTTATCATTAAAAATATGATTCCAACGAATACTTGCAGTAGTATTTCCCCAATTCATTTTAAATTCCTTAGCTAATGCCAATACATCTTTTCCAAAATAACCTGAAACAAACAATCTATTCTTATCATTAAAGGTATAATTCCCTTTTACATTCGCATCATAAAAATATAGCTTAGTTCCTTTTAGTTCTGGTTTTTTCTTCGTAAACAAAGGTAAAAATACATCGGCATAAGTTCTTCTTCCCGAAATCATAAATGCTCCTTTATTCTTTTTAATTGGAGCACTCAAAGTCAAACGACTCGAAATAGTCCCTATTCCACCTTGTGCCGAAAACTTTTTCATGTTTCCATCTTTCATTTTAATATCAAGAACAGAAGCTAATCGACCTCCATACTGAGCAGGAATCCCTCCTTTATATAATTCTACATTTTTTACTGCATCAGGATTAAAAACAGAGAAAAAACCCATTAAATGTGATGCATTGTAAACATTTGCTTCATCTAATAATATTAAGTTTTGATCTGCTGCTCCTCCTCTTACAAAAAAACCAGAACCTCCCTCTCCTATTGTTTGTACACCAGGTAAAAGCTGAATTGCTTTTATAATATCAACTTCTCCCATTAATGCAGGAATTCGTTTTATTTGATCAATACTCAATTCATTCTTACTCATATCCAAGCTTTCTACATTTTTATTTGCAGCTTCACCTGTTATTACAACTTCATCAAAAGTCGTAGATACTTCTTCTAATTCGATATTAACTTTAACGTTTTTATCCAACACTAAATCTTTAGCTATACTTTTATATCCAAGGTAAGAATAAACAATCTTATAATTTCCCTTAGGCAAAGTTAATGAGTAAAATCCATATCCATTTGTAACCGTTCCTTTCGCTTGATCTGCCAATTTGATACTTGCTCCTATCAATCCTTCTCCATTTTCGGCATCTGTTAAATTTCCACTTATCGTAAAATTATCTTGCGCAAAAGCTCCTAAATTAAAAATTAGAAAGAGCATTAAAAAACTATTTTTCATTATTATTTTATCTGAATTATCTATTTATTTATATTC
>WFNC01000342.1 GCA_015488785.1 Flavobacteriales bacterium
TGTTTGAGCGTTGATAATAAGATTGAATAAACTTATTATGATAATAAAAAATCCGTGTTTCATATTGTTACTATTTATTGTAAATATAAATAAACTAAATCGTTTTTAAGAATATTTGCTTATTGATTTAGTCATGGATTGGTAAAAAACAAACCTTAACTCATTTCATAAAACTATTAATCTTAATCAATCATCATTCTCTTTTAGATTCCCATCTTTATTCCTAATAATTTTAAAAATCAGGAAAAATAAGCTTCATATTTTATTACAATTCTAAAATCATACAAGTATATTTGTCAAACAATTCAAAAAAAACAGCTAGAATGGAAAGAAAAACTTTATTTGTAGATACAATCGTACCGCTAGCTGTTCCAAACTTATATACTTATAGAGTTCCTTACCAGTTAAACGACTTTGTAAAACCTGGCGTAAGAATAATTGTACCCTTCGGAAGAAACAAGCTTCATACTGCGATTATAAGAACCGTTCACGAAAACGTACCCACTTACACCACCAAACTAATTGATTACATCTTAGACGATACGCCAATTGTAACAGACATACAATTGAGACTTTGGGATTGGATTGCTACCTATTACATGTGTACGCTTGGAGAAGTTATGATTGCCGCTTTGCCTAGTAGTTTTAAACTGGCTAGTGAAACCAAAATATTGCTAAACGAACATTTTCAAGACAATGAAAACATTCGTTTAGACGACAATGAATACATCATTTCCGAAGCACTATCGGTAAGAGGAACCTTAGACTTAGCCGAAATAGCCGAAATAATAGATCGAAAAACAGTTTATCCAATTGTAAAAAGATTGATAGATAAAGGAGTTATAGTAGTAGAAGAGGAAATAAAAGCCGTTTACAAACCCAAGAAAGAAAAATACGTTACCCTAAGTGAATCCATCACCAAAGAAGAACAATTGGAAGCTGTATTTGACCGTTTAAAAAGAGCTGTGAAACAACAAGAAATTCTCTTGCAATATTTACAAATGAGTAGTTTTTTTGGTGAGAAAAAAGAAGTTAAAAAAGCGGATTTATTGAAAAAAGTTGACGCCTCATCTTCCATTATAAAAAGCCTTTACGATAAAAACATTTTAGCAGAATATGAATTGGAAATCGGAAGATTGCAAAATTACAAAGGAGAATTACAAGAAGCAAAACAACTAACCGAAAGCCAATCCATTGCACTCTCAGAAATAGAAGAAAGTTTTGAATCAAAGTCGGTCTGCTTACTCCATGGTGTTACAGGTAGTGGAAAAACAGAAGTCTATGTCGAATTGATGAACAAATACATCAAAAAAGGAGAGACCGTTTTATTTTTATTACCCGAAATTGCACTTACAACGCAAATCATAAACAGACTTCGAAAATATTACGGAGATCGAATTGGCGTTTATCACTCTAAATTTTCACCTCACGAAAGAGTCGAAATATGGAATGCCGTACTCAAAGACAAATTACACAATTACGACATTATACTTGGAGCTCGTTCGGCCGTCTTTTTACCCTTCAAAAAACTAGGACTCATCATTGTAGATGAAGAACACGAAACATCTTTCAAACAACACGACCCTGCACCAAGATACAACGCTAGAGATACTTCGGTAATGTTGGCCAGAGCATTCAAGGCAAAAGTATTACTCGGTTCTGCAACCCCAGGAATAGAAACCATGTGGAATGCTCGACAAGGTAACTTTGGATTAGTTGAAATGAAAAAACGTTATGGCGGAATTCAAATGCCCGAAATACAATGTGCCGACATCGCCAAAGCAAAGAAGAAAAAAGAAATGTTTGGGATTTTCTCAGCATTCTTACTCGAAGAAATGAAAGCCGTTCTTAAAAGAGGAGAACAAATTATCTTATTCCAAAACCGAAGAGGTTACGCCCCAAAATGGATGTGCGAAGACTGCGGATGGATTCCAATGTGCACCCAATGCGACGTTAGTTTAACCTACCACAAATACACCCGCCTTTTGAGTTGTCACTATTGTGGATACACGCTTACACCGCCAAGTAAATGTGGCGCCTGTGGAAGTTCAGACATTAAAATGGTTGGTTTTGGAACCGAAAAAATAGAAGAAGAACTAGCGATTCACCTAGGAAGTAAAGTCAAAATTCAGCGTATGGATTTAGACACCACTCGTTCCAAACATGCTTATCAAAACATTATTTCCGACTTTGAACAACGTAAAATAGATATTCTCGTCGGTACACAAATGGTCACCAAAGGTTTAGATTTCGACAACGTATCGTTGGTAGGTGTTTTAAATGCTGACGACATGTTATTTTACCCCGACTTTAGAGCATTCGAAAGAGCTTATCAGTTAATGACGCAAGTTAGTGGACGTTCGGGACGAAAAAAGAAACGAGGAAATGTAATTGTTCAAACACACACACCTGACCATTGGATTATTCAAAAAGTAATGCAAAACGATTACGAAGGAATGTACACGCAAGAACTTTACGAACGAAAAAATTACCAATACCCCCCATTTTTTAGAATCATCAGATTAACCGTCCGCCATAGAGACAAACCCGTAGTTGACGAGGCTAGCAACGTATTTGCAAAAGCATTAAAAGAAAAATTAGGAAACAGAGTTTTGGGGCCAGAATACGGAGCAATCCCAAGGATAAAAAACGTTTACAACAAACAAATAACCATTAAGTACGAACGAAAAGCCTCAGCCAAACAAGTAAAAGATCACATCTTAGAAAAAATTGCAGAACTGCGCCAAATCAACTCAAAATACAAATCAGTACGTGTAAAAATAGACGTTGACCCGATGTAAACGCTTCGCTAAATTATGAATTATGAATAATGAATAATTTATTGATGTAAGGATTCTGAAATAAATAAGCCGAACAAAAAAGCAGAATTTGTAGGGCATTCCCCTCGATAAAAAAAATCGAGGGTCGGGTCATCCGCACTCGCTTTTTTTGTTTTTCGACACGAAAAAAAA
>WFNC01000343.1 GCA_015488785.1 Flavobacteriales bacterium
ACATATTTACAATGCTTGGGGAAGTAAACCCGAAGAGCAATTTCCAAAGTTGGCTGTAAAAACCATTATAGGAATGGGTTCAACCCCAATGATTACTTGGGAACCTTGGTTCGGTGATTTTGATGCCGAACAATACGATAAGATTCCAAAAGAAATAATGAAAAGAGATAAAAATGGATTAGCAGCTATTTCAAAAGGATATTACGATGCTTATATCGAACAATACGCTAAAGACACCAAAGAAATCGGACTCCCTATATTTATTCGATTTGCACACGAAATGAATGATCCATACCGTTACCCTTGGGGACCTCAAAACAACACCCCCGAAGATTTTGTAGAAGCTTGGCAACACGTACACGATATTTTTGAAAAACAAGGAGCAAATAATGTTGTTTGGGTTTGGTCTCCACATCCATCTTACAAGTATTTCGAAGCCTTTTACCCAGGAGATGAGTATGTAGATTACGTAGGATTAGGAGTTCTTAATTTTGGAACTTCAGCTTCGTGGAGTCAATGGTGGTCTTTTGAAGAACTATTAGGACATGATTATGACAAACTAGCAGCATTCAAAAAACCAATAATGATTGCTGAATTCGGGACACTTAATATTGGAGGTGATAGAGGAGAATGGTTTGCTCAAGCTTTAAAAGATTTACCGACAAAGTATCCACAAATAAAGGCAATTCTATACTTTCATTATGCCGTTGATGAAACTTTAACAAACAAAAAAATTAGTTGGTATTTTATTGAAGATACAGCAGTTCTAGATTCGATAAAAAATACGATAAGCCTTTGGCCAGATTCAGTTAAATTTAAAAAGTAGTTTAAAGTCGAGGTTTTAAAGTGAAATGGAGTTATTTTAAAATTTGCTACAAGTGTAACAAAAAGATATCGATTGCTATATGCTTTACCAATTTTAAATGAAATTGAAGAGTATTTAAAAACTGAAAAAGAAAATGTATTACTAAAAAGCTCGATTGGTAAAGCTATTAGTTATATGCTCAATATTTTTGATAATTTAAAAGAATACTTCAATGATGGTAGGTTTGAAATAGAAAATAACAATATCGAAAAATGTAATTAGACCTTTAGCTATCGGTAGAAAAAATTACCTTTTTGCTAGTTGATGAATAAAATTTAGTCATAGCCTTAGCTATGGGTAGATTTTATGAAGATAAATAGTGAAAAAAGAAACGATTTATTTAGCTTATTTTGATGTTCATTTGGTATTACCCCTCACACTTGGCTATGTGACGTTTTAAATAGAATACCTAGGGTTACTGAAAAAGTCTAAAAAGTATATCATATGAGGCGACAAAGCGAAGCTGTATGCATATACTGCGAGTTGCAGGCAACGAAATAGGGTGTGCTTTTTAGGCTAATGACTACTCAACTGCACTAAAATTCTTAGTATAATAAAGAAAACCTTGCATTTTAAAGTCTAAAAAGCTACTAAAACAGCAGTATTACTGATCTCGAGTGTTTTTCAGTGAACCCTAACTCATAAAGCAAATAGACTTCACTAATTATTACCTCAAAATTGGAAACCGCTAGAACAAGAGGTGTAGTTTACCGCACGCTTACGATGAAATGATTAAAAAACAAATCATAAAAAAAGCCAAATAAACGTTTATCGTTTAGTTGGCTTTTAACTTTAGTAAATATTAAATATCAATATCTTCTTCTTTTATTGTTCGAGCTTTTTCCGTTTCGGCTACTATTTCCTTTCGGTCTGCTGCTATTATTTCTACCTCCTCGTCCTTTTCGCATTGGGTTTGGATCTTCTGCTGGGATAGACGGATCGACTTCAAAACCTTCGATTTCTCTGCTGTCTATTTTTATTCCAACTAATTTTTCGATTCCTCTTAAGTAATCGTTTTCATCTACACAAACTAAAGATAAAGCTTCTCCTTTTGCTCCAGCTCTTCCTGTTCTTCCTATTCTATGAACGTAATCTTCTGCTATATTAGGCAATTCATAATTGACAACGTGTGGCAACAATGGAATATCTAACCCTCTTGCAGCAATGTCGGTAGCTACTAATACTCTAATGTTGTTGTCTTTAAATCCTTTTAAAGCTTTTGTTCTAGCTCCTTGGGTTTTGTTTCCGTGAATGGCTGCTGCCGAAATATTTTTTGATTCTAGTTTTTTACACAAGCGATTTGCTCCGTGTTTGGTTCTTGTAAATACCAAAACTTGACTCCATTTTCCTTCCGAAATAAGTTTGATTAATAAATCAGTCTTACGAACTTTATCTACGCGTACTACTTTTTGAGTTATTTTATCTACCGTTGTGTTTTCTGGAGCAGCTTCTACCAAAACTGGATTGTCCATAAATCCTGCCGCTAATTGTTTTATACTTTTAGAAAAAGTAGCAGAGAACAATAAGTTTTGACGTTTTTTAGGCAATAAGTTCATTACTTTTTGAATGTCTCTTAAGAATCCCATATCTAACATACGGTCTGCCTCGTCCAATACTAAAATATCTACTTGCGCTAATGATAAAGCTCTTTGTTGTTCTAAATCCAATAATCGACCTGGAGTTGCAACGAGTATATCTACTCCTGATTTTAGTTTTCTTTTTTGAGGGTTTTGATTCACTCCTCCAAATATAACTGTAGATTCTATATTAAGATTAATACTATATTCTTTTACGTTTTCTAATATTTGAGCCGCCAACTCTCTGGTTGGAGTTAAGATTAACGCCTTAATTGGTCGTTTTCCTTTACTTTGGTTTTTTGATAATAGCTCTAAAATAGGTAAAGTAAATCCTGCTGTTTTTCCTGTTCCTGTTTGAGCTGAAGCTAATACGTCTTTTCCTTTTAATACTAATGGAATTGCTTTTTCTTGTATTACTGAAGGTTTTTTATATCCTTTTGTTTCTATAGCTTTTAATATAGGACTTGATAGTCCTAATGATTCGAATGTCATAATTCTGTTTATTGTTTATATATATATTTTTGGGGTGTCTTATTTTTGAATTGCAAATATAGCCAAATTAATAAGCTTTTGGTTGTTCTTGTCGTAAACGATTGATTTTATGGACTTAATTGTTTTTTTGCGTTAGGGGTAGAAGCGGCATCCTTTTTTGTTTTTCACAAAAAAGATATAGCGGATGACCCGCTCGAACGCCCAAGAAATTATTTATGATTTAATTACACTAAGTTATAGAATCTTAAAATCTGTCCTTCTGTTTTTGGCTCTATTTTCGGGAGAGTTATTAGGTACTTTAGGTTGTGTTTCTCCATAGCCTTTAAATTTCATTCGTTTAAGTTTTAGTCCTTTCTCGGCTAAATATTCCATTACCGAGTAGGCTCTATCTTGCGATAATGCTAAGTTTGACGCATCGTTTCCTAAGTCATCGGTATGTCCTTGTATTTCTATTTTGAGGTTGTCATTTTCGAGTAACCAATCGGCAAAACCATCTAAAACAAGCTTAGAATCTTCCGATATTTTAGCCGAATTTGTAGCGTATTGAATATTGTTTAAGGTGTAAGTTCCTCCTTTTTTAATCGCTTTAATTTCTAAAGACTGATTTTTAACAAAGGTATTTTTAGTCGTGTTGGGTTCGTTTTTGATTAATTTAGATTCGAAGGCTTTTCCTTTTTGTTTTATTTGCATCAATACATCTTCCTTTTTCTTTCCCATGTTTACAACCGTTACGTAGTTCCCTTCTTTATCAGCATTAAGTTTTGATTTTTTTGACGATCCGTCTTTATATCTAAATTCTACTTCTGTATCTTTCAAATCTTCAAGGTTATCTGCGTCAACTTTTCCCTTTATTAGTTTCACTTCGTCTGGTCTAGCTTTTAGTGGCATGGTAAACGAGAAAATATCTTTTCCTCCCACGCCTTCTTTTGATCGGGTAGAGGAGAAGTAGGCTTTTTTTCCGTCGGTACTGACTATTATACCGTCTTCATCGGCTTTTGTATTTATCGGATAACCAATATTGTTGGGTTTGCTCCATTTTTTTGTAGTTTCATTAAATCGTGTGTAAAATAAATCTAAACCTCCTGCACCAAGTCTGCTTTGAGAACATTCTGATACAAAATATAATGTTTTACTGTCGGTATGAATAAATGGAACTTTATCAGCTCCAGCCGTGTTGACAGGTCTTCCCATATTTTGAGCAGGACTCCAAGATCCGTCTGCTTGTCTTTCTGAAAAATAAATATCTGTTTTTCCCATTCCTCCTGGTCTTGCCGAGGCAAAATATAAGGTTTGTCCATCTGCCGATAGTGATGGTTGTGCTTCCCAAGTTTTGGACCCATTGATGGCATTTCCAAGGTTTTTTAATTCTGACCAAACGTATTTTTTCTTTCCTTTTATTTCTACAATATCGTATTGCGTTACAAATATATCACAGTTAAAATAGTTCGCTTCTTTTTCGCAAGAACAAATGTAAAGTTCCTTATTGTCTAACGAAAGCGTAGCTCCTCCATAGCGAGGTCCTACATTGAAAGGTGGCGGCATTTTGGTTCCATTGTCAAAGTTGGTGTAAGCATCGTTCCTTTTACTTTCTGTAAATTCTTGTATTTTCTGCGTAATAATATCTCCTTTTGCTTTGTATTCGTATTCTCTGGTATAGTACATCAACTCATTGTCGGGCGAAATCATTGGTAAAAACTCGTGTTTTCCTGCCGAAGAAACATTTTGAACAACTACTGGATTAAAGGCTACTGGTTTTTTATAAAAGTTACAATAATAATCGATTTCAGGCATTATCGTTTCTACATCTTCTAGTTGTTTGGGGTATTTTCGGCTCAGTTTTGTATCATCGTCTGATGGGAAATCCAAAAATTGCTGAAAAGTAGCGTAAGCTTTACAATCGTTTTTTTGTTTATAATAAATTAAACCTAATTGATAATAGACGTCTGCATGATATTCTGGGCAAACGGTCAAAATCATTTTATAATATTTTTCTGGAATAGAGTAATCTCCACTCGATTTGGCTCTAGGAAAAGTCATTTTTGCAATCTCCCACATGATCGCCGCATTGTCTTCGTATTCGGCAAGTAAATCTTTGTACATGCGCATACGTTCTTTGTAATCGTACTTTTTGGTGTCATGGGCTTTATCCCATTTTTTTACTGCTGATTTTTCGGTTGGAGGAATGCAATTTGGATCTATTTCTTCGTCTTCATCTTGTGCAAACGTAGCAAAAGAGGTTAGTAAAAATAAAAGTAAGTATATATAATGTTTCATTGTTTTCTTTCTGTTCGTTAATTGTAAATGAGACACTTTAAGCATAAATTTTCATTCATAATTAAATAAAGTGTTATCATTTAAGTCATTTGAATTCAAATTCTGTTCCAAAGTTATTTTTTTGGGGCGTTCGAGCGGGTCATCCACTATATCTTTTTTGTGAAAAACAAAAAAGGATGCCGTTTCTACCCCTAACGCAATTAAAGAGATGAAAATAACCCAAAAATAGAAAAGCTTCTTGGTTTGCTTAAATTAATGGATCTTATTTTGTCAAATACTCAGTTACATTTTTTTCAATTCGAGCTAAGACATTGTCAGAAGTGTCTTTTATAAATGTCTCACCAGAAACCTGTTCAAACAATTCTATATATCTGTTTGATACAGAGCGAACAAACTCATCTGTCATTTCTGGTATTCGTTGTCCTTCTTTTCCTTGAAAACCGTTTTCCATTAGCCATTCTCTTACAAATTCTTTCGATAATTGTTTTTGAGGAGCGTCATTATTCAAACGATCTTCATACCCTTCAGCATAAAAATAGCGTGAGGAATCAGGAGTATGAATTTCATCGATTAAATATATTTCTCCTTCTTTTTTTCCAAATTCATATTTTGTATCTACTAAAATTAAACCCTGTTTAGCAGCCATTTCGGTACCTCTAGCAAAAATTTCTCTTGTGTATTTTTCTAACAATAAATAGTCTTCTTCACTTACTATTCCTTGTTTTAAAATTTCTTCTCTAGAAATATCTTCGTCATGTTCTCCAAAGTCCGCTTTTGTAGAAGGAGTAATAATTGGTTCTGGAAATTTTTGATGTTCTTTCATTCCATCGGGCATAGAAACTCCACAAAGTATTCTCTCTCCCGATTTGTACGTTCTCCAAGCATGTCCAGTTAAGTAAGCTCTAATTACCATTTCTACTTTGAACGGTTCACAATAATGGCCAACCGTTACATTTGCATCAGGAACAGCAATTACCCAATTTTGAACAATATCTTCTGTAGCTTTCAAAAACTTAGCTGCTAATTGATTTAAAACTTGTCCTTTGTAAGGTATTCCTTTTGGCAAAACAACATCAAATGCAGAAATTCGATCGCTTACACACATGACTAATTTATCATTATTTATATTGTAAACATCTCTAACTTTTCCTTCATACAAACTTACTTGATTGGGAAATTTAAATGCTGTTTTTGTTATTGCTTCCATGTTTATTTATTAGTTGGTTTTGTATTTTTATTTGAGTTATAATCTTTCTCAAATGCTTTAATAACGTGTTTAACTAGGCGATGCCTAACGACATCTTGTTCATTTAATTTCACAATAGCAATTCCTTCAACTCCTTTTAGAATTGTAGTTGCTTTTTTTAATCCTGATTTTTGATTATTAGGTAAATCTACTTGTGTTGCATCTCCTGTGATAACAAACTTAGCAGATTTCCCCATTCTTGTTAAGAACATTTTAATCTGATTCTCAGTAGCATTTTGACCTTCATCTAAAATTACAAAAGCTTTATCTAATGTACGTCCTCTCATATAAGCGAGTGGAGCGATTTGAATAATATTATTTTCCAGATAATCTTCTAGTTTTTCTGGTGAAATCATATCTCTTAAAGCATCATATAAAGGTTGTAGATATGGATCCAGTTTATCTTTTAAATCTCCAGGCAAAAAACCAAGATTTTCTCCTGCTTCTACCGCAGGTCTTGTCAATATGATTTTACGAACTTCTTTGTTTTTTAATGCTCTAACAGCTAAAGCTACGGCAGTATAAGTTTTTCCTGTTCCAGCTGGACCAATAGCGAAAAGCATATCGTTGGTCTTAATAGACTCAACCATTTTTGCTTGATTTTTGGTTCTTGCTTTTATGATCAGTCCTTTATTACCGAATACAATTACTTCATCCTTTTTTATGTCTTCTTCAAAAACGCGACTTTTAGCATTTAATATATTCTCGATATTACTTTTAGTCACATTATTGAAACGCTCGAAATGGCTGACAATTAACAGCATTGTTTCTTCAAAAACGGCTATATCTTTACTATTGCCAAGAACTTTTATGACATTTCCTCTAACTATTATTTTTAGTTTAGAAAAATGAGCTTGAAGCTGTATTAAAATGGCATTATTAACTCCAAATATATCGACGGGATTAATTGACCCTATTTCTATTATTTTTTCGTGCAAGTTTGGTATAATTTGTTTATTTTTGTTGTTCAAATTTAAACATACAGTTTTACATTAAGAAATTTATTTTCATTTTATTTCGAAATATTTAGTAACTAAACTATACTGTTGAAAAAGTTTAAAAAAAGAATAGATGAAAATTATTACATTAACAACTGATATGGGATTAAAAGACTACTATGTGGCTGCTGTAAAAGGCGCTATTATGAGTCAACTTCCAGAAGTTGTAATCGTTGATATTAGCCACCAAATATCCCCTTTTGATATTGCGCAAGCTTCATTTGTTTTAAGAAATTGCTATAATGATTTTCCAAAAGGAACAATACATATAATAGGAATCAATCCTTTTGAAAAAGGAGACAGTCAACATTTATTGATTGAATACGATGATCATTACTTTATTGGAGCGGATAATGGAATTTTCTCTTTGTTGTTTAGTAAATTTCCAGATAAAATTTTTAAACTAAATATATATGAAGAGACCGTTGTTCAATCATTTCCCACTAAAAATGTTTTTGCAAAAGCAGCTTGTCATATTGCGAGAGGCGGAACTCCTGAAATTATTGGTACTCAAATCGATGATATAAAAAGGAGGCAATTATTTAGAGCTACTGCTGAAAAAAACGTAATAAAAGGGACTGTTATTTACATCGATTCTTATGGTAATGTGATCACGAATATTACCCCTAAATTGTTTAAAGAAATTCAACAAGGAAGAGATTTTAAAATTTATTTAACTAGAGCTGGTTATAGTATTACTAAAATAAATAAGAATTACAACGAAGTTTCTGAAGGAGAAAAATTAGCTTTGTTTAGTAGTTCTGGTTATTTAGAAATAGCAATAAATAAAGGCGTAGAAGGTTCTGGAGGTGGCGCTAACAAATTGTTTGGACTAAAAATATCAGATACAATTACAATTGAGTTTATAGAGAAAAAAGTTTCTTTAGATGCGTTTATGCAATAGTTGGGTATAATCTGCCTGCTGAATTCAAGCCTTATTTCTATTTGGTTATTGATAACTGTTCTTGCTCTCAACAGCGTCTATATCTATATAGGGTTCACTGAAAAAGTTTACCTACCCTTTATTTTATTGGTGTTTCAAGTAATTTTATAGCTTAAAAACTTGTTAAAAATGCACTAATTTCTTATCTTTATGTAAATAAAGCTTGCATTATGGTACATTATATTTCTGATAAACAATTAACTATTTTTGAGTTTGAAATACCTTTCAATGTCCAGTTATTAGAAGATAATAGATGGGGTAAGATGTTCCTTGGGATATTTTTGCAAATTATTATATTTCTATTATGCATGCTACTCACGGACGACCAGGAATATCCCCAAGAACAGTCTTAGGGGCTTTAATTATTAAGCATTCCGAGAATTTGAGTGATAAAAAAGTAATTGAAGCGATTCAAGAAAATGTCTATATGCAGTTTTTTTGTTGGTTTAGAAAAATTTCGGACTGAACCAATTTTTGATTCTTCCTTATTTGTTCACATCAGAAAAAGGCTTGGAAAAGAGGCTTTTGACAAGCTGAATAATGAGTTAATAAAAACATATTCTTCAAAAATTGACAACAGAAATATTTCAAAAAAACAAGAAGATGAAGATCTTCCACCGAATAAAGGGAAATTACAAGCTGACGCTACAGTTGCAGACCAATATATTACTTTTCCAACAGACGCTAAGATATTAAATTCGAGTAGAAAACAATTAGAAAAAATGATTGATATTCTATATAAAAAAACAGAAAATAAAATTGTAAAACCTAGGACTTATCGCCGAATAATAGATAAAGCATTTTTAAATTACTCAAAGAAAAAAAGAAAGAACAAAGGGGCTCATCGAAAAATGAAGAGAAAACTATTGGAAAGTGTAAAGCGAAACATAAATTTTGTTGAAAAATTACTTCCAGACCCATCTGAACTTCAAATGGGAAAAGACTTTCCTTTCTCGAAAAAAGAAATGGAACTTTATAATACGATAAAAGAAGCTTACAAACAACAGCAGAAGATGTACGATGACAATACAAATTCATGCCCCAATAGAATAGTTAGTATTTTTCAACCTCATGTACGTCCTGTTTTAAGAGGTAAACAAAACTCGAGAGTAGAGTTTGGATCTAAGTTAGGCGTGAGTTTAGATAATGGATTTTCTACATTGGAAACATTGAGCTGGGATGCTTATCATGAAGGTAAAGATTTAAAGCTACATGTTGTCGCTTATTTTGAACTTCATGGATATTACCCCGATCTTGTGCAAGTTGACAAAGCTTATTCCACGCGAGAAAATAGACAATGGTTGAAAGAGAGGAATATTCGTATTACAGCACCTCCTTTAGGTCGGAAACCAAAGATAGAGCTTACTCAATATCAAAAAACTAAACATAAAAAGGAAGCCGCAGAAAGAAATCATATCGAAGGTAAATTTGGGCAGGGTAAAAATGGATACAACCTAAACAAAATTAGAGCTAGACTGAAAGAAACATCAGAATCATGGATAAGTTGCATCTTTTTTATAATGAATTTGAAAAATTACAGGAAAAAATCTTCCTGTGCCTTCTTTTTTGAGTTCTTTTCTCTAGATTTTAAACAGCCTATCTTAAATATAGAATTTAAGTCAA
>WFNC01000344.1 GCA_015488785.1 Flavobacteriales bacterium
GAAAAAATGAATGAGAAATCGTTAGCATTTAAGCGTTTAGAAAAGCAAAAAATAAACCTAGAAACTACTTTTAGTAAAATAAAAATTGATTTAATAGAAAAAATAAGATTAGAAAAAGAGCTTGATAAAATTAATTTAAGAGCAGATAATATTGCTACATTACGGTCACTTTTCAAACAGAGTGGTTTTGTCAATTATATTTCGAGCGTCTATTTAGAAAATTTGTGTAGTGAGGCTAATGTTCGTTTTTCGCAACTGACTAGGCAACAATTAAAATTGGAGATTGGAAGTAAAAACGAGTTTCTAATTAGAGATTACCTAAACGAAGGAAAGGTAAGAAGTGTAAAAACATTGTCTGGTGGTCAAATGTTTCAAGCATCTTTGTCGTTAGCATTGGCATTGGCAGAAAGTATTCAACAGCAGAACAAAGCCAATCAGAATTTCTTCTTTTTAGATGAAGGTTTTGGTTCGCAAGACAAAGAATCACTACAAGTTGTATTTGAATCACTAAAAGCATTGAGGAAAGAAAATAGAGTAGTGGGAGTCATTTCTCACGTCGAGGAACTGCAACAAGAAATTTCGACCTATTTACATATTGTCAATCACAATGAAGTTGGCAGTAAAATTGCAAGGAGTTGGGGGGATTAAATAAAAGCGCTTTTTTTTATGGAATCAAAATAAAAAAAGCATTTATACTTAAAATAAACAAAACCTTATGATAGCGATTAAAGAACCTTGCTCAAAAGATTGGAACAAAATGATTCCAAATCAAGATGGAAAATTTTGTAACAGTTGTAGTAAAACAGTTTTTGATGTTGCTCAAAAATCAGAAACAGAAATTTCAAAAATGTATAGAGAGAATAATAATTCGATGTGCATAAGAATAGGGAAAGAGCGATTGTCTGATTATCAATTTATTCACCCGACAAAAAGGTTTGTAGCAGCCCTATTGCTTGTATTTGGAAGTTCGCTATTTACTTTTACGGCAGTAGCACAAGATAATGAGCCTATTGAAAAAACGATAGAATCTAGTAATGTTATCACAGGAGTCGTAAAAGATGAAAACGGAGAACCCATGCCTTTTGTAAGTGTTTCTTTGCGGTTAAAAGATAGTGTTATAAGCGGAGCAGTTACTGATTTTGATGGACGGTATAGATTTTCTATTCCGAAAGAGTATTTAGGAGAAAAGGCTAAACTGGTTTACTCTTTTGTTGGCTATCTTACCAAGGAAATTAAAGATTATACAATAAAAGCAGGAACGACAAACATGTCAGAAGTAATTTTTGAAGAAGATACTCATATCTTCCAAGGAGAGATGATACTTGGAATGGTTGCTCCCTTAAAACCTGCCGACAATCCAAACAAAACAACTTTCAACCAAAATGAAATTCAACGTTCTTCTAGTGGGAAATAATTAGGCTACTGTTTTTAGTTTATGCCAAAAAGACTTGAGTTACAATAATTATTTTTTTTTCTCGTTTTAGATAAAAAAAATATTATGAGATTATCTTTTGTTTTTGTTGGTTTTATTGTTGTTTTGTTAGGATTTGAATCTTGTAAAAAAGATGAAGCCCCTCCTGTTGTTTTAAAATCGAATATACCTTGTATTCCTAATAGCTTAGCTGCAAGTGTAGTTGCATTTTATCCTTTTTCTTCAGGTTCAATGAATGATTTTTCTGGAAATAACAGGCATTTAGAAAATACGACAGATGCTTTTCCTTCTAGTGACAGAAACGGAAATCAAAATTGCGCATTTGAATTCAATAACCTCAATGGGAGTGAATCTTATTTAATCAATAGAAATACCGATTTGATTGGAGGTGCTCAAAATTATTCAATTTCTTTTTGGTATAATTCTATGGATTCAGTGAATGATGGAGGCGATTATCAAATATTAGTTAGAAAAGAAGACAGAACAGAACATTGTTATCCTAAAGTAGGTGAATTTACCGTCGCGTTATATGATTGTCGTAAAGCTTTGTTTTCTAGTGTGAATTCTGTGTGGGATAAAAATAATGTAACTCCAACGTCTTGTCAAGATGAAATGGATTTGAGGTTTAATAGTTGGCATCATTTAGCTGTTTCATTTAGTGTTTTGAATTTGAATGCTAAAATTTATAGAGATGGAATTTTACAAGAATCTGAAACAGGTGCTTATGTTCCTAATTTTTGTAATGATGTTACTTTGTCTGGTGTTTCCGATTTAGTTTTGGGAGAAAATTTTACTGGAAAAATAGATGATGTAGTCATTTTTAACAAAAGAATAAACGCTCAAGAAGTAAACGCGATTATGCTTATGGGGAGTTGCTGTGAATAGTTCCCTATAACTTAATAAGGGGGAGCTTTTAGGCTAATGACGATTCAACTGCGCTAAAATTCTTAGTATAATAAAGAAAACCTTGTATTTTAAAGTCTAAAAAGCTACTAAAATAACAGTAGTCCTGATTTCGAGTGTTTTTCAGTGAACCTCTTAATAATTTTTTCAGAATAGATTTCTTTAGTTTAAGGAGTGGATTTCATCATGACCTGCTTATTTGGTCTGAAAGCAATAAATCAGATTCTAAAAATTGGTAAAATGAATGTAAATCCTATTAATTTGTTTTTTCCTATTTTTTGAAACGCTAAATTTATATAGATATTTTGCCCTATATGAGGTTTAAAAAAGAAACCAATTTTAAAACCGACTTTAGAAAACTGCTGCTCATTTTTGTTTGACAATGAATAGCTTTTGCTAAAGTTTTCCTGCTTTAATTTATTAAAACTTAACCCTCCTGAAACACCTATTCTTTTTCGAAGTATATAGTTTCCTTCTAAAGCAATTATGACTCCTTGGGTTTTTGTAATATAACTATGAGATAGGTTGTTTATTAAAGTGTCGGTTTTAGTACTTCGAATAAAACCAAAGCCTATACTCGCTGTGATTAAAATTTTAGGTTGGTAATAGCTAAGGGTAATTTTTGGAGTCCAGAATGAATTTAATCGTAAATATTCAGGTTTTACATTTGAAATTAATTCCTTAGGTTTGTCAAATCCCATAAAACTATCAACACCAATTCCTATTGCTTTGCGTTTTAAACTATCAGTTTGACTATATGAGATGTTGTTGATACATAAAGAAAGACTAAAGACTAAAATATATTTTAACATATTGAAATATA